>DATKPL010000292.1:0-3828 GCA_035524155.1 Rhizomicrobium sp. | reverse complement strand
TTTGACATCCGCCAAGGAAGGAAAGCCAGAACGATATTGACGCGCGCCGTCGGCGGTTTCTGGCATCTTGCTCAAAAGCACCACATGCAGCTTTGCATGAAAAAGCCCTCATGCAATTTACAGCCCGCGACACCTGATGCTCAGCCGGAACCTGGCTCTTTCAGATAGCGGCCGAACCAATCCATCACCCGGCCGCGCAGGTCTTCCAGGTCGGTGAGCTTGTGGAAGCGGTGGCCTTCGCCCGCATAGACCACCAACTTGACCGGCGTGCCGATGGTTTTCAGTGCATGCCAATACTCAAAGGATTGCGGCGCGGGGCATTCCACGTCGCGCTCGCCCACATATACAAGCGTTGGCGTCTTGGCCTGCTTGATGAAAGTGAGCGGCGAGGCGGCCCGATAGGGGGCCGGATCGTCATAAACGGATGCGCCGAAGAAGGGGATCATCCATTTGTCGATCCCGTTCTCGCCGTAATAGCTGGCCCAGTCGGCGATGCCCGCGCCTGCCACGATGGCCGCGAAACGATGCGTCTGGGTGTTGGCCCACATGCTCATCCAGCCGCCATAGGAATGACCGTAAAGCCCCAGCCGCGCATCATCGACCGGCTCACTGTGTTCAACGGCATCGATGCCTTTGAGAATGTCGCGCAGATCGCCGCCGCCGAAATCGCGGATATTGGCGCGGGTAAAAGCCTCGCCTTGGCCGTACGAGCCGCGCGGATTGGGATAGAAGACGAAATAACCGCGATCGATGAAGGGCCCCACGAAATCGAAGCCGGTGCCATGCTGTCCGCCCGCCGCGATGTAACGGGGACGCGAGGCCGCCGACGGCCCGCCATGGACAATGGTGATCATGGGATGCTTGCCGGGGCCGACCCTGAGCGGCTTGAGCAGCCAGCCTTGCACGTCAAAGCCCTGGTTCTTCCAATGCACGCTCTCCGCCACCACGGTCGCGGGCAACGACGCGTTCGCCTTTGTCACAGCCGCGAGCTTGGGCAGGCGGCCCAGCATGATCTCGGGCGCATGGGTGAAATCCTCCGCGATGGTGGCCGCGGTCGCGCCGTCGGCAGCGAAACTGATGGGATTGAGAAAGGAGCGGCTTTCCACCGATACCGGCGCCGACCAGATTGTGTGCGCGGTCTTCGTCTTGGGATCGACGCTCACCGCCGCGGCCTGATCGCCGATCTGCGCGGTGGTCATGATCTTATCGCCGCGCCAATCGAGGCCTTCGAAAGTCCCTTTGTAATCGGGCGTGACATCGGCGGGCGTGCCGCCCGAAAGCGCCACGGTATAGACATCGCCCCCGATCGAGCCCCAGTCGCTCATCAAGCCGCCGATGAAGGCGACGGTTTTTCCGTCCGGCGACACCACCGGCATGTTCATTTGCATCTTGGGCGCGGCGATCACGCGCAAGCCGTTGGCGTCGACATAATCGAGGCTGGCGATCCACCAATTATTGTCGCCATTGCCTTTTGCGCCGGTGGCGACAAAGCCTTTGCCGTCCGGCGCCCAGGAATATTCGTAGATATAAGTGTCGGCGGGCGAGATCAGCTTGAGTTCGCCGCCCGCGGCCGGCAGCACCGCAATGCGCTGCTCGTCTTCATTTTCACCAATCTCACCTACCAGCGAAGCGGAGGCCTGGGTGGCGCCGGTCATCTTGTGCGCGCCCAACGTCACCAGCAGGGCAATCCGCGCGCCATCGCCGGAAAAGCGCGGTGTATTGGCGAAGCCGGAGATGGTGGCCAGCGGCTGAACACCGCTGGCGACGGCGCGGAACAATGTCGTCTTGGCGGCTTTTTCGTCGGTGGCCAGAAACGCCAGCACATCGCCCTTTGGCGACCATACGGTGCCGGAATAACGGCACTGGGCGCAGGGGTCATAATGGGCGATCACCTTGCCGGTCTGGTCGCGCACCACCACCTGGCCGTGTGGCTCATCCGCGAGATTGCCGGGATCGTCGCTTTCCACCGTGGCCATTCTGTCGCCGGATGGCGCCAGGGCCAGATTGCCGAACTGATGGATAGGCGCGGCAAGCGCCGGTGTCGTGACAAGCAGCGACAAGAGGGCAATGGCTTTCATGGACATCCCTTTGAACCGGCGGGCGCCACCGTAGCACAGCGGACGGGCTGCTGGTGCCGGTCGTTTTTGCCATCCGGCCTGGCAGTAACCAGCTGTTTTATGTGGGTATTTTTCCCGCCATTGCGTCGGCCACGCATTCGTCCAACAAAGTGGGAAAAGGGATTCGCGCATGGTGAGACCGCTGCCTTCCAGAACCGAACGCCTGGTCCGGGCTTTCCTGCTGCTCATCACCAGTTCCCTTCTCACCTTGGCGGCCTGGTCGCTGGGCCTCTACAAGAATCCGGACTCCACGCAGGTCGCCATCATCATCTTCGCCATTGTGATCGTTGCGGTTGTAGTGAGCCGGTTTGCTGCGAAGTCCGTGATGCGACTCTTTGGTTGGTGACAGGCGCGCCTGTGGATAGAATCACGAAATTGCCATGTTGGGAAAAGCCCGAAATCATTGGCCGTTTCACGTGCCATAAATCTGCAATGTCCAGGGCCTATAGAGCCGGCCCTGCGTTCCCTCGGACGCATTTTCCCCTCGAACTTGGCCGCGCGAAGAAATTCCGCGGCCACTTTTCTTTGCGCCGCGCGCGAGGATCCTGATGCAGGCCTGGTCGGGATTCTTCGCAACCATCGCGACCGCGGCCGCGACGCTGCTGGGCCTTCTCTTCGTCGCCATTTCCATCAATGCCGAAAGCCTGGGGCCGGGCCATGAGGATTCGCGCCGCCTGGCCGAGCAGGGATTCCAGAATTATTTCGTGGTCCTGATCGTGGCGCTGGTGGCGATCTTCCCGGACATGCCGGTGGACACGTTGGGCACGGTGGCGATTTCCGCGACCATCGTGGGCGGCGTCTGGGTGCTGGTCCGCTTTGTGCAGTCCCTGCGGGATGCCCGGCAATCGAGCCGCCGGGTCTCGTCGGTTCGCCGGCATGCCGTGTCGGTCCTGGGTTTCGCCATGCTGATCTATTCCGCATTCCGCATGCGCGGCGGTTCGGCCGGCGGCGACATCCCTTATATTTTCGGTTCTTCGCTGATCGTGCTGATCTCGTCGGCCACCTTGGCGTCGTGGGAATTGCTGCTCAGGATTTCGCGCTTTCGTCAGCCACGCTGACGCCATCGCCGCTAGCCGACATAGACGGTCCGGCGGGTGAGCGGGAATTGCGGCACCGCTTCCAGGCCGGTGAATTCGGTGCCCTTGTCCAGGGCCTTGCCGGTGGCGAATTTCACCCCTGCCTTCTCGGCAATATCGACCATTGTGCCGGTGTCGAGGCCATGCAGGAACGAGACGCATTTCTGGTCGATGGCGCGGCGGGTAATCTTTTCCGCCACTTTCGAGGCCTGCTCGGCATCGCAGGCCTGGGGCAGAATGGCGCTGATGCCGACCGCGGGAAGGCGGAAGTCGAAAGGCGGGAGCTGGCGCGCATTCTGAAAATCCAGCACGACGCGGATATTGGGTGCGGCCAGAAGCGAGGCGATCTGCGCCACGCGCGAAAGCACTGCGCCGTCCGGGATCATTTCCACGCGAAGAAGAATGGGGCAGGAGACCGGCACTTCCACGTCCTTCAATGCGCGCAGGTAACGTGTGCGGGTCTCTTTGTGCGAAACCGTGTCGTGCGACACGCCCACCATCAGGGACGCGACTTCACCGGCCTGGTGCAGGCGCTGCGCCATGGCCGCGGTCATGAACAGAAGCGGGATCTCCACGTCCACCAGCTGATGCAGCGAGGAATCGGGGATCAGCGAGGTCAGTCCATTGCGTCCGCT
>DATKPL010000291.1:0-5216 GCA_035524155.1 Rhizomicrobium sp. | reverse complement strand
AGGCCGCGTGGGCACGCGGATGAATTGCGCGCTGGCCTGCGACGATGTCGAGGCTACTTTCCGTCAATTGTCGGAACGCGGCGTGGAGTTCACGGCGCCGCCGACCAAACAGCCCTGGGGCACCTTCGCCATCATGAAAGACAGTGAAGGCAATCAGTTCGTGCTGAGTTCGCAATAGGCGCTAGGGATTTTTGGCGGCGATCGGTGCGCGGTGTTTTAGCTGCGTGTTGTAAATGACCATCGGCGCCGATTCGAGACCGTTATGGAAAGAGATTTCTATGCGCGGATTCATCTCGTAGCGAGCGGCTGTTATCAGCCCTTTGTATTCTCCGTAGAAACCAGAGAATGGGTACCAATGCCCATCTTTGGGCTTGCTTGCTGTGTGGTGCGCGATCTCAACGCCATAGCGGGTAGAAAATTCGGACTCGATTTTTTGCCGGCATGGCGGCGAGGCGCCACCGGGCGCGGTCTGGGTCAGCTCAACCGAATAAAGCTTGTCGCCATAGAAGCTCAGTACGCCTGAGAATTCGCATCCGGCATAGGCATAGTCGTCGATATAGAGTTGTCCCATATTGGTCAGCGGAAAAAGACCGGGATGCCGGGTTTCGCTCTTGATGAAAGGATATTGAGCCTCGACATCCTTGTGCGACATATTCCAATGGAGCTTGTCCAAACCCAGGGCCAATTCGTCGGATGGCGCGGCAATGGCGCGTTGGCTGAACAGGAAGAACATCAGCAACAGGGACAGGTGGCGCATCGTGCCTCCCGCTGGAATGGTGGGCGGTGACGGGCTCGAACCGCCGACCCTATCGGTGTAAACGATATGCTCTACCAACTGAGCTAACCGCCCGTTTCCCGTTTATAGCAGCGGGAGGGGGCTTTTAGCACTTGCCCCCGCCAATCTGTCCAGCCGCCAATCTGTCCGTCCCGTCATTCGCAAATCCGCGCCGCGTCCGGTAGTTTAAGCATCATGAAAAGCAGTGTTTACCGTATCGGGGCCTTGGGCTTGTTTGCCGTGCTGGCGGCCTGCGGCGGATCGCCGGGCCCGCGCTGGAGCCCTTACCCCGTGCCGCCGCCGCGCGACGAGAATTATCACGGCGGTCCCAATGCCATGCTGCTCAAATATGACGCCAACCATGACGGCACGGTCACGCGCGACGAGTTGATTTCGGGACTGAAAGCCGAATTCGCGGCGCTGGATACCAACCATACCGGCTGCCTCACACCAGATCAGGTGATCGCGATCAACCAGGAACGCATCGCCGCCGACCAATCCACCGCCACGCCGCTCCAGGACTGGAACCAGGATGGTTGCGTGGATTACCGGGAATTTTCCGCCGCGGCCTATTCGCTGTTCGATCAGCTGGACCGCAATGGCGACGGCAAAGTGACGCCCCAGGAATTCAACCCGCGCGCCCGACCCGGCGCAAATGGCACGGCACCTCAACCGAGCGGCAACCGGCGCAACCCGAATGGCGGCTCGCCGCCGTTCCAATAAGGCGCCGGACTTGGCTTGACTTGGGTAGGGGCGGGGCCCTACATCGCCCCTTCGCGCGCCGCCCTTCGGGCGGACGGTGCGGGGGCGTAGCTCAGTTGGTTAGAGTGTCGGCCTGTCACGCCGAAGGTCGCGGGTTCGAGCCCCGTCGCTCCCGCCATTTCTCTCAAGAGAATGGCTTTTCTGAATGGCTTCTCATTGGGCGCAGGTTCGCGCGTTCTTTAGTTAAGAATGAATCGCAAGAAGATCGGTTTTGAAGCGCGGAATACCCCCGATTTTCCGCGCTTGTATCGTCACGGAAATCGCACAGCGGCTCTCCACAATTTGCGAGAAAATTCCTGTTCTTCCGCGACGAATCTTCCGCTACACCCGCGTTGCGCGGCGACAGTGCCTGCCTATACTGCGCCCGCGAAAACGAACAGGGGTCCGGCTTGGTGACGGCGTAATGCCGGCGGCTCCCCGTGTGGGCGTTTGGCAAAGGCGTTTGGGACGGCATGGAAAAGCTTCTGCTGGAATATCTTCCGATCCTGATCTTTCTCGGGATCGCCATCGCCCTCAGCGGCGCGCTGATCGTGTTGCCCCTGGTGGTCGCGCCATCCAAGCCCGACCCCGAAAAGCTTTCCGCCTATGAGTGCGGGTTCCCTGCCTTCGGCGACGCGCGCATGAAATTCGACGTGCGCTTCTATCTGGTTTCCATCCTCTTCATCATTTTCGACTTGGAAGTCGCCTTCCTGTTTCCCTGGGCCATCACGCTGGGCGCCACGGGCGTTTTCGCCTTCTGGTCCATGATGGTTTTCCTGGGGGTCCTCACGGTGGGTTTCATCTATGAGTGGAAGAAGGGAGCGCTCGAATGGGAGTGATTACTTCTCCAGTCCCCGCTGGAACTGCCGCCCGCACCGGAGTCGAGGGCGGCGCCCGCGTCACCGACAATGATCCCTATTTCAAGGCCCTCCAGCAGGAAATGGCCGACAAGGGCTTTCTGGTCACCAGTGCCGAAAGCCTGATCAACTGGGCCCGCACCGGTTCGCTGATGTGGATGACCTTCGGTCTTGCCTGCTGCGCGGTCGAGATGATGCAGGCATCCATGCCGCGCTACGACCTGGAGCGCTTTGGGTTCGCGCCCCGCGCCTCACCACGCCAGTCCGACGTGATGATCGTGGCCGGCACCCTGACCAACAAGATGGCCCCGGCGCTGCGCAAAGTTTACGACCAGATGCCCGAGCCGCGCTATGTGATCTCGATGGGCTCCTGCGCCAACGGCGGCGGCTATTATCATTATAGTTATGCGGTGGTGCGCGGCTGCGACCGCATCGTGCCGGTGGACATCTATGTGCCGGGCTGCCCGCCCACCGCCGAAGCCCTGGTTTATGGCATTCTCTTGCTGCAGCGGAAAATCCGCCGCACCGGAACGATCGAGCGCTGATGTCCGACCTCAGTCAACTTTCCGAACATCTCTCGCGCGCGCTCGGGCCTGCGCTGACCGAGACCAAGCTTGCGAACGGCGAGCTGACCGTCACGGTCGAGCCCGCCCGCATCCTGGATGTGCTGAAGCATCTGCGCGACGACGCGGAGTGCGAGTTCAAGATCCTGGTGGATCTTTGCGGCAATGACTGGCCGATGCGCGCCAAACGCTTCGACGTGATCTATCATTTCCTTTCGCTTACCCGGAACCAGCGCGTCCGCATCAAGGCGATGCTGGGCGAGGGCGAGGCGATCCCCTCTTGTGTCTCGCTGTATCCCGCCGCCGGCTGGTTCGAGCGCGAGGCCTTCGACATGTATGGCATTGCCTTCGACGCCAATCCTGACCTGCGCCGCATCCTCACCGACTATGGCTTCTCCGGTTATCCGCTGCGCAAGGATTTCCCGCTCACCGGTTATGTCGAGCTGCGCTATGACGAAGAGCTCAAGCGCGTGGTCTATCAGCCCGTGCAGCTGGTGCAGGAATTCCGCGATTTCGATTTCATGAGCCCCTGGGAAGGCGCGCCGCACATCCTGCCCGGCGACGAAAAGGCGGCGATGGCGCCCAACGCCACTTCGGGCGACACGGGGAAGAAGCCGTGACCAGCTTGACTGTCGAAACCATTCCCGCCGAGACCAGCAACGGCCCCGCCGAAGAGCCGCAGCTCACCCTGAATTTCGGGCCGCAGCATCCGGCAGCCCATGGCGTGCTGCGCCTGATCCTGGATCTGGACGGCGAGATCGTCACCCGCGTCGATCCGCATATCGGACTGCTCCATCGCGGCACCGAGAAGCTGATCGAGCACAAGACTTATCTGCAGGCGATTCCGTATTTCGACCGGCTCGACTATGTCGCGCCGATGAATCAGGAACATGCCTTCTGTCTGGCGATCGAGAAATTGCTGGGCCTGGAAGTGCCCAAGCGCGGCCAATATATCCGCGTGCTCTATTCCGAGATCGGCCGGCTTCTCAACCATCTTCTCAACGTCACGACGCAAGCGATGGACGTGGGTGCGCTCACTCCGCCGCTCTGGGGCTTTGAGGAGCGCGAGAAGCTGATGGTGTTCTATGAGCGCATCTCGGGCTCGCGCATGCACGCGGCCTTCTTCCGCGCCGGCGGCGTGCATCAGGACATGCCGCCGGGCCTCGCCGCCGACATCTACAAATTCTGCGAGCATTTCCCCAAGGTGCTGGACGATATCGAGGGCCTGCTCACCGAGAACCGCATCTTCAAGCAGCGCAATGTCGATATCGGCGTGGTGAGCCGCGCCGAAGCCGAAATGTGGGGCATGTCGGGCGTGATGCTGCGCTCGACCGGTGTGAAATGGGATTTGCGCCGCAGCCAGCCCTACGAATGCTACAACGAGATGGAATTCAAGATTCCGATCGGCAAGAACGGCGACAATTACGACCGTTATGTGATGCGCATGGAAGAAATGCGCGAAGCCACCAAGATCATGATCCAGTGCCTGGACAAGATGACGCCCGGTCCCGTGGTGTCGTTGGATCATAAGGTCACGCCGCCCCGGCGCGCCGAGATGAAGACTTCGATGGAAGCCTTGATCCATCACTTCAAGCTCTACACCGAAGGCTTCCATGTGCCGGCGGGCGAGGCCTATGCGGCGGTCGAAGCGCCCAAGGGCGAGTTCGGCGTCTATCTGGTGGCCGACGGCACCAACAAGCCGCACCGCTGCAAGATCCGCGCGCCCAGCTTCGTGCATCTGCAGGCGATGGATTACATGTGCAAGGGCCACATGCTGGCCGACGTATCCGCCGTGCTGGGCTCGCTCGATATCGTGTTCGGGGAGGTGGACCGGTGACCGTGCAGTCCAACCCCAATATCGACATCGCGCAAAAGCAGCTCGACGCCTACAACGCGCAGGATCTGGACACCTATGTGACCTTCTTCGCGGAGGATTGCATCGTCTCGGGCCTGAACGGCCAGCCGACCGAGACCAGCCGCGAGGCGATTCGCGCCCGCTATGCCAAGGCCTTCGCGCAATTTCCTCAGAACAAGGCTTATCTCAAGAGCCGCATCGCCGTCGGCAATACCGTGGTGGACCATGAGAAAGTGGTGCGCGCGCCGGGCGGCGAAGAATTCGAGATCATTGCCATCTACACATTCCGCGACGGGTTGATCGCCCGCGTCGATTTCGCGAAATAGGCCGCCCATGCTTCGCCGTCTCGCCCCGCCTGACATGCAGCCCTCGAGCTTCGCCTTCAATGCGGAGAATGCGGAATGGGCCAAGAAGGAGATCGCCAA
>DATKPL010000290.1:0-3991 GCA_035524155.1 Rhizomicrobium sp. | reverse complement strand
CACCAGCCTGCTTGCCAATCTGGGTCTTTACGACAAGTCGCGGACGGAGGAGCTGCTTCTTACCGTCCGCGAAGAGGCCGAGCGGCTGGACCGCTTTGTGGGCAACCTGCTCGACATGTCGCGTCTGGAAGCGGGCGCCCTGGGCGTCAAGTCGGAATGGGTCGATGTGGGCGAAATGGTGGATGCCGCGCTGCAGCGCCTGGCGCGCCGCCTCGCCGGTCATCATGTGGTGCAGGAGATCCCTTCCGATCTGCCTTTCGCCAAGGCCGATCCTTTGCTGCTGGAGCAGGCGCTGGTCAATCTTCTGGACAACGCCGCCAAATACGCCCCGGTGGGTTCGACCATCACGGTCCATGGAGAGGTGGACGCGCGCAAGATCGCCCTGTCGATTGCCGACGAGGGCCCCGGCATCCCCGACACTGAGCTTTCTCATATCTTCGATAAATTCTATCGCGCCCGCAAAGGCGATTCAGGCGCGGCGGGCACCGGGTTGGGGCTTTCGGTGGCGCGGGGTTTTGTGGAAGCCTTTGGCGGAACGTTGAGTGCCGACAATCGCAAAGGCGCACGCGGCGCGGTGTTCACGCTCACGATGCCGGTGGGCGAAAAGCCGGGCGAGGGGGATCATGGCAAATAAACTGCCCCGCATCCTGATCGTGGATGACGAGCCGCAGATTCTGCGCTTCCTCCGCACTGGGCTTCCGCCGCATGGCTATGAATGCATCGAGGCGATGGATGCCGGGTCGGCGATCGCTGCCTCCGCGAAAGAAAAGCCGGACGTGATCGTGCTGGATCTGGGCCTGCCCGACCGCGACGGCTTTGCCGTGATCGAGGAATTGCGCAAGACCTCGCTCACGCCCATCGTGGTGCTGTCGGCGCGTGACGATGTGGAGGGCAAGGTGAAGGCGCTGGAATTGGGCGCCGACGATTATGTCACCAAGCCGTTCGACATGAACGAATTGCTGGCGCGGCTGAAGGCGGCCCTGCGCCATGGCCTCCAGGCGCAGGGCGAGGCGCCGGTTTTCCGCTCGGGTCCGCTCTCGGTCGATCTGGTCAATCGCAAGGTCGCATTTCGTGGCGAAGAGGTGCATCTCTCGCCCAAGGAATTCAGCCTGCTGCGTTTCCTGGTGATGCATGCGGGCCGTGTCGTCACGCATCAGCAGCTTCTGAAAGAGGTCTGGGGCCCGGCAAATGTGGACGACATCCAGTATCTGCGCGTCTTGATGCGCCAATTGCGCCGCAAGCTGGAATCCGAATCCAACCCGACGCCGCTCCTGGCGACGGAACCGGGTGTGGGCTATCGCCTTTTGGCGCTGCCACCCGGCTGAGAGTCTTGCGCCAAATCAAGGCCGGAGCCGGCCAAATCGCCGATCAATAATGCATATGGTTCTTATGGAGGCTGTCATGTTTCCGTATGGAATTTTAATGCGCGCCTCGCCTAGAACCGCGGCACATCGCCCATCGCAGAGGCAATTTTCGATGACCATTGCAAGACTGAGGGTGCTGGCCGGGGCGGCCACGACGTTCGCCACGCTTGCCTGCCAGCCCGCCGCGGCCCAGACCGCATCCTCATCTTCCGGATGTGATCCGTACAAGGATTATTCCTGCCTCGACACCTATCTGGGCAGCGGCGTGATCGATCGGTTTTTCAATTATTACCGGCTGGAGTGGGGCGAGGGCGCGGCGCCTTCCGACCCCAATGCGCCTCCCCCCGAGCGCGCAGGTTGGCCGCAGACGCCCGAGACATCTCCCCCCATGCCCTATGCCGAATACCCCACCGGCGCACTGACCAGCATAGGCGTCACCCGTCCCAATGGTGCGGACAGTCCCTTCATGGCGGCCATCGCCAACACCGGTTTCGGCAGTTGGCTGCTGGACAATCACACGCAAATTTATGGCTGGATCGATCCCGGCTTCAACATCAGCACCAACTCGAACAAGTTCGGCAATGCGCCGGTTGCCTACACCGTCAATCCCAATGTGGGCGAACTGGACCAGGCCGTGCTTTACATCGACCGCTGGCCCGACACGGTTCAGACCGATCATTTCGACTGGGGCTTCCGGCTCTCCGCCATCTATGGCCAGAATTACCGCTACACCAACGCCTATGGCATCGCCAGCTATCAGTTCAACCACAAGAACAGCTGGGAAGGCTATGACTTCCCCATGATGTATGTGGACCTCTGGTTTCCCAAAGTATTTGAGGGACTGGAGGTTCGCATCGGCCGCTATATCTCGATTCCCGACATCGAAGCGCAACTGGCCCCCAACAACATTCTTTATACCCACTCGCTGAGTTACGGCTACGACAACTACACCAACGAGGGCGTGGTGGCGTCCTGGCAGCTCACCAAGAATTTCATGCTGCAGACCGGTATTGTGGACGGCACCGAAACGCCACCGTGGCACTACAACCAGAGAATGCCCAACCTGTATGTGCAGTCGGGTTCCAATGCAGCCGGCTTTGGGCCCGGTGTCGACCCGCTTTATCCCGATGCGCGCATCAAAACCGACCCTGGCAGCCAACTGACGGGCGTTCTATGCGCGCGCTACGAAAGCGACGACGGCGACACCGTCTTCTATCCCTGCCTGGATGGGATCAATGGCGGCCAATGGGGCTACAACAACCTGCAATGGCATGGCTTTACTTTCTATCACAAATTCACCGACCAATGGCATATCGACTTTGAGAGCTATTGGATGAGCGAGAATAATGTGCCCAACCTGAACAACCCGCAGGCCGTGGCGCTGGTCAACAATGGCGGCACGCCCTTCTCGTCCCAATATGTCCCGTTCAACGGCCCCAATCTGGCGTACTGCAATGATGCGGCGAAGCTCTCCTGCAGCGTCAATTCATTCGGAGTGCTGTCCTACATCAACTACACGCCGGACCGCTTGAACAATTTCACGCTGAGGCCGGAATTCTATGACGATCCCAACGGCTGGCGCACCGGCACCGGCAAGCCGGTCAAATATCTGGAATTCACTCTGGGCTGGCAGCATTGGTTATCGCCGCAGCTTGAATTCCGCCCGGAAATTTCCTGGTGGCACTCTTACGGCGCGACGGCCTTCAACGGCGATGTCTATGCCGGGGTACCCGGCAACAAATCCGACATGGCGGAATTCGCGTCCGACGTGATCATTCATTTCTGACGGTTGTAAGGCCCGACGGGTGCTTTATCCTGCCCGCAGCGGAGCAGGCGTGAGGCGGCCGTGCCATCTTTGGGGAATTTACAGACCATCGCCTTGCTGGCGGTAGCGGCGCTGTTGGAAGCGGGGGGAGATGCGGTCCTCCGCACGGCATTGTTCGGCCATTTTGGCCTCACCGCCTTTAGAATCGTTCTGTTCGTCCTGGGGGCGGCCGTGCTCCTCGGCTTTGGGACATTCCTCAATCTCGCGCCGCTGGAATTCCGGGATGTCGTTGGTCTTTACATCGCCGTCCTGTTCATCGTCTGGCAGGTGATCAACTTCGCGTTCTTCAAGACCTTGCCCAACTCGCATACCTTCATCGGCGGCATTCTGATCGTGTCGGGCGGAATGCTCGTGTCCTTCTGGAAACCATGAGCCGGGCAATGGGCAGGAGATTTCGGGTAGGATTGATCGGTTTCGGGCTGGGCGGCGCGTCGTTTCACGCGCCCCTGATCCAGGCCACGCCGGGCCTGGAACTGACCCATGTGGTGACCGCCAATCCCGATCGCCGGGCCCAGGCGTTGAAGTCCATCCCCGGCGTCGCCGTGCTGCCCAATGCGGACGCGTTATGGGCCAAAGCCGGCGATCTCGACCTAGCCGTGATCTCCACGCCCAATCGCAGCCATGCGCCATTGGCGTTCCGGGCGCTGGAAGTGGGGCTTGCCGTGGTGATCGACAAGCCCTTTGCATTGTCGCCGGACGAAGCGCGGCAGGTGATCGGATCGGCGCGCGCGCGCAGGCTTCCCTTGAGCGCTTATCACATTCGGCGCTGGGACAGCGAATGCCTGACGCTTCAGGCGTTGAT
>DATKPL010000289.1:0-3025 GCA_035524155.1 Rhizomicrobium sp. | reverse complement strand
CTGGGCGGCGCGAATGTCCACACCACCCGCTCGTCGGTGGCGGACGGCGCGTACGATAACGACATCATCTGCCTGGAGGAGATCCGGCGGCTTTATGACTTCCTGCCCCTCAACAACCGGGACCAGACGCCGCATTGGCCGGTGGAGGACGATCCCCGCCGCGAAGAGATGTCGCTCGACACTTTGGTGCCGGAAAATCCCAACAAGCCCTATGACATGAAGGAGCTGATCCTCAAGGTCGTGGACGAGGGGGATTTCTTCGAGATCGGCGAGGCCTTCGCCCGCAACCTGATCACCGGCTTCGGCCGCATCGAAGGCTCGACCGTGGGCTTTGTCGCCAACCAGCCCATGGTGCTGGCGGGCGTGCTGGATTCCAACGCCAGCCGCAAGGCCGCGCGTTTCGTGCGTTTCTGCGATTGCTTCAATATTCCGCTGGTGACCTTTGTGGACGTGCCGGGCTTCATGCCGGGCACCGCCCAGGAACATGGCGGCATCATCAAGCATGGCGCCAAATTGCTGTTCGCCTATGCCGAGGCGACGGTGCCCAAGGTGACGGTGATCACGCGCAAGGCCTATGGCGGCGCCTATGACGTGATGGCGTCAAAACATATGCGCGCCGATGTCAATTATGCCTGGCCGTCGGCCCAGATCGCGGTGATGGGGGCGAAAGGCGCGGTCGAGATCATTTTCCGGAAAGACGCGGGCAATGCCGAAGCGATCGCCAAGCGCACCAGGGAATATGAAGACCGCTTCCTCAATCCCTTCGTCGCCGCCTCACGCGGCTATATCGACGATGTGATTCGGCCCCATTCCACCCGCTGGCGCATCGCCCGCGCCTTGCGCATGCTCAAGAACAAGCAGGTGGCGCAGATCTGGAAGAAGCACGACAATATTCCGCTTTAATGCGATCCAGGCGCGCTATTGATGCCGCTCAGGAACGCCGCCAGCGCGTCGGGATAGGATTTGTACTGCACCGGCGCCTGGCAATTGCCGTTGGGATCGTAAATCAGGCAATCGTTGAGTCCCCAATCGCTTTTGCGATCATAGTGATCGAGCATGAATTTCCAGGCATCGTCATGGCGTCCCAACCGTGATGCGGTCGCGACGAAAGCCGCGCAAGCGCCATTGTCATGGTTGGCGCAGCCCTGCTGGAAATTGGGCAGGTCCTTTTCATCCATGGGACGATAAAGCGGACTCAGGGTCACATCCGCCAGCGCACCTTCCACCAGCTTGAACACCCGCTTGGGCGTTCCCGCGCAGGCGTAACAGGAGAATTTATAAAGAAAGCGGTCGTCGCCATGGACGATCTCATATTCGCCGTCACCGTCGGCGTCCTCCGGGATGATCTCTGCGCCGTCCCACATCCCGCCATGGACGATGTGCCACTGGCCAGCCACCACGTCCAGGATCCAGACTTCGGCGCAGCAATGGGCGCCGCCGGTATAGCGCGAAATGAAGAACTCCGGCGTGGTGTTGCTGGCGTCCATCTCGGCCATGGAGATGTTGGGCGAGAATTGGCGGACGCCGGCGGTGTTTTCCAGATTCAGGGTCGCGGATTTGGTTCCCGGCGCTGACGCGGTAATGACGATCGGCGCGCCATCGACCGCGGGCATGGTGATGGCGATGGCGGCGTTGCCGAACTGGAGATTTTCCTCGCCCGACCGGGGCAGGGGCAGTTTCTGCAGCGACTGTGCCTCAGCTGTCACGCCCGACAACAAAAGCGCGGCCAGGATGAACATGATCCTAGCCATGGCTGGCCTCGTCCCGGATCGCGGGCCGCGCTGCCAGCCGCGCCACCTTGGCGGCGCTATGCGCAATATGATTGAGGCGCCGGGAAAGAACCGTCATGGCGAAATTCTCGCCTGGACCGAAGGCGATGTCACGCGGCTCTGTGCCGTGTGCGCCGGATAAAACTTGCGTGACATGTTTGCGCATGTCCTGAATCGCGGTTTCGGCGCGAGGCGTGTCGAGTTCCGCGCCCCTGAGCCTCATCAGGATCGGCATGGAGGCGAGGTCCGACGCCAGCGCATAATTGGCGCTCAAGAGCTCGCTCAGGGCCGCCAGGGTACGCTTGTTGGCATTGGGCTCGTCGGCCAGGCGGCGGATCGCGCCCGCCAGCCCGGCCACCGCATCCAGGATGCGCTTGCGCGCCAGGCGATAGGGCTGTTGTTCATGAAAGGGGCGCAGCGCCGCATCCGCGAAACCTTCATCGGCGCCGAGCAGTCCCCGGACCAGGCGTGGCAATTCATGGCGCTCCCAACTGGGCAGAAGAAATCCGAACACATAGGAAAGTGCCGCGCCGATCAGGGTATCCACGATGCGCTCGAAAAATTGCGGATGCGCCATGGGCACCGAGAAATGCAAAAGCACCAGCGATGAGATCGACGCGCCGATGGCGGTGATGCGGTATCTCACGCCCGCATAGGCGTGCGCCAGCCCGATCCCCGCCACCATCGCCGCCATCAGGAACCAGGCAGGCGAAACCAGGATCAGCGCCACCGCCACGGCGCAGCCGATCAGGGTGCCGGTGACGCGGTCCCAGCGCCGCTTGCGCGTCACGCTGTAGTTGGCGCGCATGATCAGCGCGATGGTGAGGATGATCCAGTTGGCATGGGCGAAATGGGGAAAGGCCAGGGTGATGAGGAATCCCGCCGTCATCGCCAGCGCCAGCCGGATGCCGAAGCGCAGCGCGGGGCTGGAAAGATCGACCTGGCGGAGCAGGACGCCAATCCCCCGCGGCGTCCGCTGCTGGAACAAAGTGAGATTGAGTTCGCGCACCAGGTTGGAGGGCCGTGTGTCGCCATCCAGACGGTAGGCCAGGGTCGAGATGGCTTCATCCGCCAGCCTGAGCTTGTTGGCGGTGACGAACCAGGCGTGATCCACCGCCTGGCTTTCTGGTGTACTTTCATTGCTCTCGCGCACGGTTTCGATCAGCGCGGCGTCCTCGTTCTTGGTGGGACGCACGGCGACATGCGTCTTTCTCTGTCTCAGCGCCAGGGTGAGGGCCTCGATGTCATCGGCGAGC
>DATKPL010000288.1:0-3729 GCA_035524155.1 Rhizomicrobium sp. | reverse complement strand
GAGCGAGATCGCAACCGGCGTGACCACCAATCTTTTGACCCGTGCCGCCGACGTGATGCTGAAGGAACGCCGGCCCCTGATCCTGATGGTGCGGGAGACGCCGCTGCATCTGGGGCATCTGCGCACCATGACGGCGCTGGCCGAGATGGGTGCGATCATCCTGCCGCCCATGCCCGCTTTTTATGCCGAGCCCAAAACTTTGTCCGATTTGGTGGACCAGATGGTGGGCAAGGCGCTGGATCTGTTGGGCCTGACCTGGCCCATGAAACGCTGGGGCGAAGACCTTCCTTCAGCCAACACCCGCAATGGCGCCAAGAGGAAGAGGCGGCCATGAACGAACATGTCACCCGCCCCGATGAAGTGGCGGCGCGCGCCAAATTGGCGGCGTTGATCCAGGAGCATCGCGATCTGGATGCGGCGATCGAGGCTTTGTCGGCGGCCGGCGCGGGCGATCAGTTGGCGGTGTCGCGCCTGAAAAAGCGCAAGCTTCAGCTCAAGGACGAGATCACCGAGATCAACAATTCGCTGTTGCCCGACATCATCGCCTAAATGCCCCTGTAAGCCATAAATTCACAAAAAAGTTCTTGCTTCGTTCCCGTGACTGGGCGAGGCTCCAGGCCCATTCAGGAGAGGGACAATCATGATCGGCTACACCACCATCGGCGCCAAGGACAGCGAGGCGTCGGGCAAATTCTATGACGCGGTCTTTGGCGCGATCGGTTGCGAGCGCAAATTCGCCGACGGCCCCTGGATCGGTTATGGCGCGGTCGGTCCCGACAAGGGTTTCACCGGCTGCCACACCATGGTCACTGGCAAGCCCAACAACGGCAAGGAAGCCCAGGCCGGCAACGGCATCATGCTGGCCTACAAAGCGCCATCGAAGGACGCGGTGAAAGCGGCCTATGAAGGCGGCATGGCCAATGGCGGCAGTGACGAAGGCAAGCCCGGTTTCCGGCCGCCGGAGGCGACCTCGGGTTTCTTCGCCGCCTATCTGCGGGATCCGACGGGCAACAAGATCTGCGTCTTCAACGTGAGCTGATCAAACCGGCGCAAGGGCATTCAGTCGCTGTTCGATGGCGACAAGTGCCGCTTGCGCCTTGCCTGCATCGGGGCCGCCGGCCTGGGCCATGTCGGGCCGGCCGCCGCCGCCCTTGCCGCCCAGGGCTTCCGCGCCCAGCCGCACCAGATCGACCGCGCTGACACGCCCGGTGAGATCATCGGTCACGCCCACCACCAGCGAAGCCTTGCCGTCGGCGGCGGCAACGAATGCCACCACGCCGGAGCCCAGCTTGGCCTTGGCATCGTCGGCCAGGCCTTTCAGGTCCTTGGGCGAGACGCCTTCGATGCTACGCAGGACCGCCTTGATGCCTGCGATGGTGCGTGCGCCATCATCGCCCCCGGATTTGGCGGGACCCGCCAAGGCCAACGCTTTGCGCGCGTCGGCCAATTCGCGTTCCAGGCGGCGGCGCTCGTCGGACAGGGCAGCGACGCGGCCAGGCAGATCGCCCGCATTGGTCTTGAGTGCGGCCGCGGCTTCGCGGGCCAATTCCGCCTGATGCGAAAGATAGCGCCGCGCGCCTTCGGACGTCAGCGCCTCGATACGGCGCACACCAGCGGCCACCGCGCTTTCGGAAAGGATAGTGAAAATGCCGATATCGCCCAGGCGGCGCACATGGGTGCCGCCGCACAATTCCACCGAATAGGCTTTCACCATTTCAATGTCGTCACCCATCGTCAGTACACGGACTTCATCGCCATATTTCTCGCCGAACAGGGCTTCCGCGCCCGCGGCAATCGCCTGATCGGTGGGCATCAGCCGCGTCGAGGTATCCGAATTCTGCCGGATCACTTCGTTCACTTGCGCTTCGATCCGCTCCAGTTCTTCCGGCGTCACGGGCTTGGGGTGCGAAAAATCGAAGCGCAGCCTCTCGGGCGAAACCAGCGAACCCTTCTGGCTCACATGCGGACCCAGCACGCGCTTCAGCGCGGCGTGCAAAAGGTGGGTGGCCGAATGGTTTGCGCGAGTGGCGCGGCGCCGTTCGCGGTCCACCTTCAGATCCACGCCGTCGCCGACTGACAATTTGCCACGCACCACTTCCACCACATGAACGTGCAGCGAGCCCAGTTTCTTCTGGGTGTCGATGATCTTGCCTTCGGCCTTGGGCGACAGCATCAGGCCGCTATCGCCGACCTGGCCACCTGATTCCGCGTAGAACGGCGTCTGGTTGGTGAGAATTTCTACCGTCTCGCCTGAAGAAGCGCTTTCAACGCGCTGATTGTCTTTGAGGATGGCCAGAATCTCGCCTTCCGCTTCCTCGGTGTCGTAGCCCAGGAATTCCGTGCGGCCGACTTCATCGAAAATCCCGAACCATTGCGCCTCGTTGGCCGCTTCGCCCGAACCCGCCCAGTTGGCGCGCGCCTCAGCACGTTGTTTTTCCATGGCAAAGGTGAAGCCGTCCTGATCCACCGCAATCCCGCGCGCGCGCAGCGATTCCTGGGTGAGGTCCAGCGGGAAGCCATAGGTGTCGTAGAGCTTGAACGCGACATCGCCGGTGAGGCGATCGCCTGCCTTCATGCCCTGGGTCGCCTCATCCAGAAGTTTAAGACCACGCGCCAAAGTCTCGCGGAATCGGATTTCTTCCAGTTTCAAGGTCTCGGTGATCAGCGCCTCGGCGCGCTTCAATTCGGGATAGGCGGTGCCCATTTCCGCCACCAGCACCGGCACTAGCCGGTACATCAGCGGATCCTTGGCGCCCAGAAGATGCGCATGGCGCATGCCGCGGCGCATGATGCGACGCAGCACATAGCCGCGGCCTTCATTGGACGGCAGCACGCCATCGGCCATCAGGAACGAGGTCGAACGCAGATGATCGGCGATGATCTGGTGACTGAATTTCGCGTCGCCCTGGTCCTTGACCCCGGTGGCATCCACCGAAGCGGTAATCAGGTGCCGGAACAGGTCAGTCTCGAAATTGCTGTGCACGCCCTGAAGCACGGTGGAGATGCGCTCCAGCCCCATGCCGGTATCGATCGAAGGCTTGGGCAGATTGAGCCGCTGGCCGCCGGGCAGCTGCTCATACTGCATGAAGACCAGATTCCAGATTTCGACAAAGCGGTCGCCATCTTCGTCTGGCGAGCCCGGCGGGCCGCCCGGCACATCGGGACCGTGGTCGAAGAAAATCTCGGAACACGGGCCACACGGACCGGTATCGCCCATGGACCAGAAATTGGCGTTGGTGCCGATGCGGATGATGCGCTGGTCCGGCAGGCCGGCGATCTTGCCCCACAGGCCAAACGCCTCGTCGTCATCGGCATAGACGGTGACGCTGAGCCGGTCCTTGGGAAGACCCAGGTCGCGGGTCAGCAATTCCCAGGCAAAGCGGATCGCGTCTTCCTTGAAATAACCGCCGAACGAGAAATTCCCCAGCATCTCGAAGAAGGTGAGATGGCGGGCGGTGTAGCCGACATTGTCCAGATCGTTGTGCTTGCCGCCGGCGCGCACGCATTTCTGCGCCGTGGTGGCGCGCACATAAGGCCGCTTTTCCGTGCCGGTGAAGATGTTCTTGAACTGCACCATGCCCGCATTGGTGAAGAGCAAAGTGGGGTCGTTGCGCGGCACCAGCGGCGAAGACGGCACCACCGTGTGACCCTGAGCCGCAAAATAATCCAGGAAAGCGGAACGGATGTCGGAAAGGCTTTTCATGGGGTTAGCTTGTAGCGGGCGCGCCA
>DATKPL010000287.1:0-5007 GCA_035524155.1 Rhizomicrobium sp. | reverse complement strand
TCGAAGGCCGCGTCCATCCTTTGGTGCGCGCCAATTATCTTGCCTCGCCCATGCTGGTGGTGGCTTATGCGCTGGCCGGTTCCGTCAATGTCGATCTCGCCAAGGAGCCGGTGGGTTATGACAAGAAGGACAAGCCCGTCTATCTGAAGGATATCTGGCCAAGCCCGAAGGAAATCGCCGCCACCATCAGGAAGGCCGTGAAGGCGTCGAACTTCAAGTCGCGCTATGGCGATGTCTTCAAGGGCGATGCCAACTGGAAGAAGGTCAAGCTGGTCAAGGGCCAGACCTACCAGTGGGACATCGGTTCCACCTATGTGAAGAATCCGCCCTATTTCGACGGCATGAAGCTCACGCCCGCGCCAGTAAAGGATGTGAAGGGCGCCCGCGTGCTGGCCCTGTTCGGCGATTCCATCACCACCGATCACATCTCGCCCGCCGGCAACATCAAGGCGACCTCGCCCGCCGGCGTCTATCTCCAGGAACGCCAGGTCAGCCAGAAGGACTTCAATTCCTATGGCTCGCGCCGCGGCAACCATGAGGTGATGGAGCGCGGCACCTTCGCCAATATCCGCATCCGGAACGAGATGATGGGCGGCAAGGAAGGCGGCAACACCGTCTATTATCGCAACGTCAATGGCGACGGACAGCAAATGTCCATCTTCGACGCGGCCGAAGCCTACAAGAAAGACGGTCTCGACACCGTGGTGGTGGGCGGCAAGGAGTATGGCACCGGCTCGTCACGTGACTGGGCGGCCAAGGGCCCCAAGCTTCTGGGCGTGCGCGCGGTGATCACCGAAAGCTTCGAGCGCATCCATCGCTCCAACCTGATCGGCATGGGGGTTGCGCCGCTTTGCTTCGAAGCGGGCAAGAGCCGCAAGGACTATGGTTTTACCGGCCGCGAAGTCATCGACATTCCGGGCCTCTCGGGCGACATCAAGCCCCGCATGCGGATCGAGGCGACCATCTATCGCCCCGACGGTTCGACCGAGAAGCTGCCGCTGGTGCTGATGATCCTTACCGCTGACGAAGTGGCGTACTTCAAGAATGGCGGCATCTTGCCTTACGTCTTGCGCAATCTGATTGCGGCCTAACAAGGCGGATTCAAAAAAAGCCATGCGGGGCGCATAATCGCTTTGCATGGCTTTTTCATTTGATTCGCTCGCCGCGCTGTTGCTCTTTGCCGTCTGCATCTGGGGCTGGCGGGCAGCAGCAGGATTGCGCGCCGGGGTTCGCATTTATCTGCGCTTTGCCGCCGTGCTGCTGGCGGCGCTGGCGGCATCGCTGCCGATGCCCGCACCGGGCCTTGCCTTGACCGTGCTGCTCTTGATGTCGGGTGCGGCCGGTGTGGCGCTGGCGCTGGCCTTCTGTTTTCCGCAAGGCGCGCCGCCGCCCTGGCTTTCCGCCACCGCACTTGTGGCTGCTTTCGCCATGGGCCTGATTGCCGCCTTGGCGGCCTCGCCGCTTCTGGCATTCGCCGTGGTGGAAGGCGCCGCAATTTATATTTTCTCGTGCTGTTTTTCGCGCGCGAAAGACAATTTCCGCTTGAATTTTACAGGGCTTTCGGGCGCAGCCTCGCTCAGTCTGGGCGGTTTGGCGATGATGGATGGCGGCCTTGTCCCCGCCTCCTTGTTCTATGCCTGTGCGCTGGGGCTGGTTGTCCGCGCCTTACAGAAGCCGGTCGAAGACCCCGATGCGGGCGTAAAGCTCCTTGTAGGCGGCAAGCGCGCCTAAGCGCTTCCGCTCCGGATCGGGCAGAAGCTGACCCAAAAGCTGGGTGATGAAAGTTGGAGTAAAATTAAAATCAGATTGCGCGTTTCGTATTGGGACATCGATCACTGTCCCGGATTGAGCCAGCGTTTCCTCGCCCTGATCTTGCAAAATCCCGGCATCGGATTCTGTTTCTTCCGGCAGGCTTGCGCGCAAACCGCTGGAAGCTTTGGGTTTTTGCGAAGCGCGCGCCCGTTTCGCCGCGGCTCTGGCAGCGTTAATCGAAGAGGAACCAATAGGGCCGATCAGGCTCATGGACGCAAAATCGCAAGCTCCGGGCCATGGGAGCGTCTTAGTATTGCTTACCCCTTTTTTAAGCGGTCGTCCCCCATAGTCGCGCCTGGGTAAAGGCCAAAAGGCCGAAGGCCAAAAAAGGCCAGGATGGTGGATTTTGCTTCAGAAGACTCTGCATAAGAGCGTAGACGCGCGCGCCCAGATGGGCGCGGTCCATGAGAACGCACGGCTCAGGCTCGCCTCGCAGGCCGCCCGGGTTGTGGTCATGGACTGGCAGATCGCCGACGATCGCGTCCAATGGGACGGTGCCACCGATATTCTGCCCTTTTCCATCGCGGAAGGCACTGCCAAGGTGCTGCTGGAGACGGTGACGCGCGCCGGCCGTGACGAGCTGACGGCCATCCTGGAAGACCGTTCGCCCTATTCCTCGCAATTCGAACTCAATCTGGAAGTGGCTTCCGCCATGGGCGCGGTGGGCTTCACTTTCGCCGGCACGCGTGTCGCCGATGCTGAAGGCCGCACCGAGCGCGTCATCGGCATGCTGCGCGAGACCACCGAGAAGCAGCGTGAGATGCAGCGTCTCACCTATCTTGCCACCCGCGACGAGCTTACCGGCCATCTCAACCGCAATGCCTTGCGCATCGAATTGCAGATGGTGATCTCGCGCGCCGTTCAGGAAAGCCGCCATTGCGCCTTTCTGGTGGCTTCGATCGACCGTCTGGCGATGATCAATGACGGCTATGGCTTCGATGCCGGCGACGAAGTGATCGTGGGCGTGGGTGAACGCGTGGCCAAGGGGCTTCGCACCCACGATATTATCGGCCGCACCGCCGGCAACAAATTCGGCGTCATCCTCAAGAACTGCAAGGAACATGAGATCGCCATCGTCGCCCAGCGTCTCCGGCGCGCGGTGCGCGACCATGCGGTCGAGACCAGGGCGGGCAATGTCTTCGCCACCATCTCGGTGGGCGCGGTGTGGCTGCCATTGGCCGCCGCCAACAGCCAGGACGCGATGCTGCGCGCCGAGCAGGCGCTGGAGCGCGCCCGCGCCAACGGCCGCGACGGCTTCGCCGTCTATGCGGAATCCCAGCAGCGTGAAACCGCTCGCCTCAGGCAAATGGGCATCGCCGACGAAGTGGTGCAGGCCTTGAGGGACAATCGCATCCGGCTCGCCTATCAGCCCATCATCGAAGCCGGCAGCCGCAAGCCCACCCATTATGAATGCCTGCTGCGCATGCTGCGTCCCGACGGCGCGATCGTGAATGCGGGCTATTTCGTGCCCGCCGCCGAGCAGATGGGCATCGTCCATCTGGTGGACCGCTTCGCCCTGGAAAAAGCGGTGGGGGTGCTGGAACGGCACCCCGAACTGGTCTTGGGCGTCAATGTCTCTGGCATGGCGGCGTCCGATCCCGCCTGGCTGCAAGGCTTCGTCGATTATGTGAAGGAACACGGGCGGGTGGCGAACCGGCTGGTGGTGGAATTGACCGAAACCGCTTCGCTGTCCCAGTTCGAGGAGAATGCCCAGTTCGTCTCGCAACTGCGCGAGTTGGGCGTCAAGGTGGCGATCGACGATTTCGGCGCCGGCTTCACCTCATTCCGCAACCTGCAGATGATGCATGTCGATGTGGTCAAGATCGACGGTTGCTATGTCAAGGATCTTTCGGCCAGCCCGGAAAACCAGGTCTTTGTCCGCACTCTTACCGGCCTCGCCAAGAATTTCGACATGAAGGTCGTGGCGGAATGGGTGGGCTCGGACCAGGATGCGGCGCTGCTCGAAAGCTTCGGCGTCGATTATTTCCAGGGCTTCCATTTCGGCGAGCCCGAACTGCAGCCCGGCTGGGACGAAGAGGTTACTTGTTCCGCTGACTGAGCTCGGAGAGCTGGCGGCGCATCGCCTCCATCTCGCGCTTGAGCGTCTCCACGTCGCTCGAGGCCGGTTTTTCTTCCGGCGGCTCCTCCGCGGGCTTGCGGGCCGATTGGGTCACGCCGCCGAACGGCGAGAACATCTGCATCGCCCGCTCGAACATGGCGAGATTCTGCCTTGTGAGATTCTCGATCATCTGATTGCCGCCGCCCATCGCCTCGGCGATGCGGTCGCGCATGGCGCCCTGATTCTTGGTGAAGCTTTCCATGCTCATGTCGAGATAGCCCGGCACGAAGGCCTGCAGACTGTCGCCATAGAAGCGGATCAGCTGGCGCAGGAACTTGATGGGCAGGAGATTCTGCCCCTTGGCTTCCTCCTCGAAAATGATCTGGGTGAGCACGGAGCGGGTGATGTCTTCGCCGGTGCGCGCATCCTGGACCTCGAACTCGGTCCCTTCTTTCACCATTCCCGCCAGGTGATCGAGCGTCACATAGCTGGAGGTCTGGGTGTTATAGAGACGCCGGTTCGCATATTTCTTGATGATGACCGGCTCATTCTTGGTCTTGTCGTCCGCCACGCGTTCCCCGCTATGCTGTTCCGCCCCGGATTTTTCAGGGTCCCCTCAGCCCAAAAGACAACATCATGGCGAAGGGGCCGTCCAGCATCATTTTAGCAGCCGCAGCATGTCCCGGTTGCGGGAACCGGCGATAAGGCTCTGGCAGAACAGGGAAATTCATCGCCGTTTACCGAGCCTCGCATTCGCGGCATTTTGCGGACGAGGTTAAGCGTTGGGAGTTTTCTCGTGGAAGAGGTGGTGATTGTGGCGGGCGCGCGCACGCCGGTGGGTTCCTTCAGCGGCGCATTTGCGAGTTTGCCGGCCCATCAATTGGGGCGGATCGCGATCGAAGCAGCGCTGAAGCGCGCGCATGTCGAGGCGGGCGAAGTGAGCGAAGCGATCCTCGGCCAGGTCTTGACGGCGGCCCAGGGTCAGAACCCCGCGCGCCAGGCATCGATCGCCGCCGGTCTCCCCATCGCGACGCCCGCCTGGGGCATCAACATGGTGTGCGGCTCGGGCCTTCGCGCCGTGGCCTTGGGCGCACAGGCGATCAGGAATGGCGACAGCCGCATCGTGGTGGCAGGTG
>DATKPL010000286.1:0-5169 GCA_035524155.1 Rhizomicrobium sp. | reverse complement strand
CCTTGACCAGCGCCGCCGCAAGGAATTTGCGCAGGGATTCGTCGTCTTCCGCCAAAAGGATGTGCGCCATCGCCTGCCCGGGCCCTCGCTGTCCCCAACTAAAAACCATATCCCAGGAACCGTAAACAAGTGCCCATACTTGAAACAGGGCCCTCTTTTAGGCTCCCCTAGCGTGTTGAAACGAGAACCGACCATGGCGCGTCCACCCTCCGGGCCTGATGGAACCCCGCGACCCGCGGCTCCAGGCGTGGAGAATTCGCCGGTTAACGATTCCGTCCTGGCCGCTCTGGTCAACCAGCCTTTCCGGGTGGCCAGGCCCCCGGTTCAGACCGTGCCATTCGTTTTCGCCTCGGGTCATTCGGGGCGCCTCTATCCGCAAAGCCTGATCGCGCAGAGCCGGCTTGATCCCGTGACCTTGCGCCGCTCGGAAGATGCGTTCGTGGATGAATTGTTTTCCGGTGTCGCGGGCCTGGGCGCGCCCCTGATCGCGGCGGAATTTCCCCGCGCCTATTGTGACGTCAATCGCGCCAGCGGTGAGCTCGACAGCGGCATGTTCGATGCCGCACTCAATATCGCCATCGATGCACCCAGCCCCCGCGTCACGGCCGGCCTGGGCGTGATCCCCCGCATCGTGCGCGACGGCGCGGAAATCTATGCGCGCAAGCTTTCGCCGCGCGAAGCGGAGCTAAGGCTTTCGGGCCTTTATCGGCCTTATCACACAGCCTTGGCGGCATTGGCCGCCGAAACCGTCAAGAAATTCGGCGTTGCCGTGGTGGTGGATTGCCACTCCATGCCGTCGGCCCTGTCAGTGCCCGATGTGGTGTTGGGCGATCGTTATGGCGCGTCCGCGCCGCTGCTTCTCACCGGCTGGGCCGAAAATGCTTTTGTGGGCATGCGCTTTTCCATCGCCCGCAACGCGCCCTATGCCGGCGGCTATACCACGCTTCTTTATGGCCGTGCGGCGAGCGGGTTGTTCGGTTTGCAGATCGAGATCAACCGCGCGCTTTATCTGGACGAAGATCGCATCCAGAAGAAGGCCGGATTCGAGACGTTGAAAAAACGCCTTACCGAAACGCTCGCCCGGCTCACCGCGATCGATCCCGCGCTTCTAGGCGGACGCGGCTTGCCGATGGCGGCGGAATAACACCTCTCCTCTCTAAGCTTGGTCGTGCACATCCTCCCCTTCGGCGCGAAGCGCCTGGAAGGGGAGGTGCCCGTAGCACGCTCTCGAGCGTGCGAAGGGCGGAGGGGTTAAACCTTGGCGAATCACCGCGCATTTTTTGCGCGCGTGATCGCCATTAAGAAAAAAGGCCGCTTTGGGAATGCCAAAGCGGCCAAGTTCAGGGAGGAAACGCCCAGGAAGGGCGGCGGCTTCGCGGACGGATCCGCAATACCGCGCTGCAACAATATGATGGAACTTGTCGGTTCCAGCAAGTCCTGAATCCTGTGGACGATACGTTTTTCTCCAAGTAATTCCTGCATATTTTACATGGCTGGCAGGGATTTTCCGGGCAACTGCCCAGGATTAAGGCGCTTGTGCGGCGCAATATCGGGCAAAAAGGGATGGTTCCGCTCAAGCCCCATGCAACCTGCCCGATCGGATTCATCAGTCCGTCTTTTGCCCGCAACAAAAGATTCGCGCGCATCGGCTACTTCCCGCCTCGGGAGCGGGAAATAGGACGCACCCGGACGAAAGCGGGAGACGTGGAAATGACACGGTCGGTTTTCGACTCACCTCTTTCTGGCGGCGCCTGGTTCGAGAGCGCCGAAGGCTTGCTGGCACGGGGCGCGCGAGCGGCGCGTGCGCAAACACTGCGGCCCCGCCGCAATCACCGCACCATCTTCATCTCCGACACGCATCTGGGCACGCGCGGCTGCAAGGCCGAAGCGCTGGCGGATTTCCTGGCCCATAACGAATGCTCCACCCTGTTCCTGGTGGGCGACATCGTCGATGGCTGGCAACTCAAGCGCCGCTGGTATTGGAACGAGGCCCAAAGCCAGGTGGTGACAGAGATCCTGGCCAAGGCCGACAACGGCACGCGGGTGATTTTCGTCCCCGGCAATCACGACGAATTCGCCCGCGACTATGCCGGCCGCCTGTTCGCCGGCGTGGAAGTGATCAACGAGACGGTGCACGAAACCGCCGACGGCAGGCGCCTTCTGGTGCTGCATGGCGACCGCTTCGACGGCGTGATCGCCTGCGCCAAATGGCTGGCCCATGTGGGCGACTGGGCCTATGGCGTGGCGCTGCGGTGGAACGACCTTCTGTTCGCCGCCCGCAAGCAGCTGGGCCTGCCCTATTGGTCGCTGTCGGCCTGGCTGAAGCACAAGGTCAAGAACGCGGTCGAATACATCTCCCGGTTCGAGGAAGAAGTGGCGGCGGAAGCGCGAAAGCGAGGCGTGGACGGGGTGGTTTGCGGCCATATCCATCATGCCGAGATCCGCCATATCGGCGGCGTGCTTTACCTGAACGACGGAGACTGGGTTGAAAGCTGCAGCGCCCTTGTCGAAGATGCCCGCGGAAATCTGGAGATTCTTCGCTGGGCCAGCCCCTCTCACGAAACCGCGGCATTGGGCTCCGCCGAAGCGGCTGTGCCCGCGCTTATACCCGCGTAGGACCAAGCGCCTGATGCCGGGACCCATCCCCGGCATCGCCGCCCATCTCAAGATCCTCATCGTCACCGATGCCTGGAAGCCCCAGGTCAATGGCGTGGTGCGCACCCTGGAAGTGCTGGGCGAGGATCTGACCGCGCTGGGCCACACCGTGCGCTATGCTACGCCCGAAGGCCGTTTCACCATCGGCCTTCCCACCTACCGCGAAATCCGCCTGGCGGTTTTTCCGCGCTGGAAGCTTGAGAAAGAGATTCGCGATTTCGCGCCCGATGCGGTGCATATCGCCACCGAAGGCACCTTGGGGATGAGCGCGCGCTCGATCTGCCTCAAGCATGGCATCGAATTCTCGACCTCGTTCCACACCCGCTTTCCCGAATATGTGCGGGCGCGCTTTCCCCTGGTCCCGGAAGAGCTGGTCTATCGCTGGCTGCGCTGGTTTCACGGTCCCGCGACCGCCATGATGGTGGCGACCGAAAGTCTGAGGCGCGAAATGCAGGCGCATGGCTTCACCAATCTGCGCATCTGGTCGCGCGGCGTGGATGTCGATCATTTCCATCCCATCGCGGGAACACACCTGCCCTATGCCGGGCCGATCTGGCTCTATGTCGGCCGGGTCGCAGTCGAAAAGAACATCGAAGCCTTCCTGGCGCTGGACCTGCCGGGGACCAAGGTGGTGGTGGGCGACGGTCCGGCACGGGCAGACCTCCAGGCCCGCTATCCCGACGCGCGCTTCCTCGGGGCCCTTTCGGGCGAACCCCTGGTTCGCGCCTATGCCGGCAGTGATGTCTTCGTCTTTCCCAGCCGGACCGACACATTCGGCCTAGTCCTGTTGGAGGCGCTGGCCTGTGGCCTTCCCGTGGCCGCCTATCCGGTCCAAGGGCCCCTGGACGTGGTGGGAAATGCCCCCGTGGGAGTGCTGGCCGACGATCTGAGAAGCGCCTGCCTGGGAGCGCTGGAAATCGCCCGCCATCCCGCCAACCTTACCCCCCGGGGGTTCGCCGAGGAGCATTCCTGGCGAGCCTGCACCCTGCAATTCCTGCGCAATATCATTGTCGAACCGGATGAGCCCTGAGACGCGCCCCAGGGCCGCACAAAGGTTAAGCTCTTAACCCGAAAGACATTTATGGGATTGGAGGGCGCTTCGAGCTTTCCCCTGCCCCCGCCCGCAGGCTAGAACCGTCCGCCAACCAAGGTCGGGTTCCCGCCTTCCCTCCATGACGCCGCCGCCCCGACCCCGAAGAAGCCTGCTTTCGGCCAAAGAGGCGGCATTCCTGTTGCTCACCACCCTGTTCTGGGCCGCTTTTGTGATCGTCCTGGGCAAGGACACGAGCTGGGACTTTCGCAACTATCACTGGTACGCGCCTTACGCCTTCCTCAATCACCGCGAGGCGCTGGATGTGGTCGTCGCCCACCAAGCGAGCTACTACAATCCCTTCCTCGACATCCCCTTCTACTGGCTGGCGGTTCACACCCATGCCTGGATCGCGCTGGGAATATTGGGGCTGGTCCAGGGCGCCAATGTGGTGCCGCTCTATCTGATCGCGCGCGAAGGGCTCGACATCGCCGACCGCGAGATCGGCGCCGGCGCCTTGGCGCTTCTGGGCCAGGCCGGCGCGCTCACCCTCTCGATGTTCGGCACCACCTACTACGACAATGTGATGAGTGTGTTCGTCCTGTCAGGGCTCGCCATCCTGATCCTGAACCGCGAGACGTTGCGTGATGGCCCGCCAGGACAAACGGCTTGGCTGGCCGGGTTGGCGGGCCTCATCACCGGTTGCGCATTCGGCCTGAAGTTGCCGGAAATGCCTTTCTGTCTTGGCTTCGCCGCGGCCCTTGTCGCATTGGGCGGCAGCCTCAAACAGCAAGGCACGCGATTGATCGCCGGCGGCATCGGCGGCGTCTTGGGGTTCCTGCTCTTCAGCGCCTGGTGGATGCTGCACATGAAGGCGGTGACGGGAAATCCCATCTTTCCCTATTTCAATGATTACTGGCATTCGCCGCTGGCGCTCGCCTCACCCTATCGCGATTTGCGGTTCGTTCCATTCCATTTCTGGCGGGCCGTTTTCTTTCCCTTCTTGTTCTCGATCGACTGGCATGTTGCCGACGATTTGGGCTTCCAGGACATCCGCGTGCTGGTCGCCTATTGCACGGTGATCCCCGCGATTGTGGTCTGGCTTATGCGCCGCGAGAGCCGCGACGCTTTGTTCGACAAGCGTGTGACGCTGCCCTTGTTTGCGTTCGCGGCGGTGAGCTATTTCGCGTGGCTGCGTTTCTTCGCCATCTATCGCTACATCATTCTGCTGGAAATGATGGCGCCGACCCTGATCGTGGCCGCGGTGGGCCTTTATCCGTTTCCGCGCCGCAGCCGCTATCTGATCCTGGGGGCGCTCTGCTTCGCCATCCTGGTCACCGCGCGCAGCGATTTCCTGGAGCGCGCGCCGGTCGAAGATCCCTATATCCAGGTGGCGCTGCCGCCCATTCCCCACCCCGACAGGACCATGGTGCTGATGACGGGCGACGCGCCGATGGGGTTCATCGCGCCGTCCCTGCCGCATC
>DATKPL010000285.1:0-4177 GCA_035524155.1 Rhizomicrobium sp. | reverse complement strand
GAGCTTGCCCACGCCGCGCTCGGTGAACCACAGCGTATCGCCTGCCGGTTCGATGCCCGTGGGCGTATCGAGGCCGCTCTTCAGCACGGTGAGATGCGCCTTGTCGCCGGTCACGGTCAGTTCGTCGATCTCGCCCGAGCCGTTGGCGGCGACGAACAGCTTGCCGTTCGCGGCGCGCATGCCGTCGGGCCCACGCATGGGCGCATCCACCCAGATATCCTCCGGCCGGCCCGGCTTGCCCGCGGCATCGAACGGAATGCGATAGAGCTTGGAGAAGATCACGTTGTTCACGTAGAGCACGCCGTTCATGAAGGTGAGGCCGTCAATGCCGTCTAGCGCCTTGTTCTGCATGAACAGCTCGGGTTCGCGTGCGCCCGGCGCCAGGCGATAGATTTTCGCGTTCGAGGTATCGGAGATATAAAGCGCGCGATCGGGCCCCACGACAAAGTCGTTGCAGGTCGAGGTGTCGCCCGGCAGATTCCAGTGCAGCTTTTCCTTCCCCGTCGCGAGATCGAACCCGCGCAAGGCGGAATGGCGCGCGGGCGGCGTGGTGCCGGGCACCGGCGTCAACTGGCAGGTCCAGAGCGTGTTCGTCGCGCCGTCGGCCAATTGCCCCAGGAAGAAAGTGCCCGCGCCTTCGCCGCTGGCATCGACAAACATTTCCGCATTGGTCGCGCCTTTCCTGAAGCGATAGACGAAGGGCGAACTGGCGCTGCCGGCGATCACGCTGCCGTCGGGCGCTACCGTCAGGCTTTCGGGCTGGGACTTGGCGTCATGCATCAACAGCTCGGCGGCAAAGGCCGGGACTGAAAACAGGCACATTGTAAAAAGAACCAAGCCGGCGCGCAGTGTCATCCTATCCCCCGTGATATCCTGTCATACATAACGCAGAGCATGCTATCATCAAACCCGGTTTTGGAATCGCTGGGGAGGGTTTGACGTGAAAAAATTCGCGATGCTGGGCGCGGCGGCTTTGGCGATGATGGCGACGCAGGCCCAGGCGCAGATCAATGCCGGCACCATGCCGTCGGACTCCAACCTGCCCTTCAAGCTCACCGAAGTGGCCAGCTTCGACTTGCCTTGGCGGCTGGCATTCCTGCCCGACGGCCGCATGCTGGTGACGGAAAAGGTCGGCCATCTGGAGCTGGTCACCCAGGCCGGAGCCCGAAGCGAAGTGACCGGCGTGCCGCCTGTCTGGTACCAGGGCCAGAACGGCTTGCTGGATGTGGTGCTGTCGCCTCATTACGCCAGCGACCAGACCATCTATCTCACCTATGTCGAGCCGCATGACTATGGCGGCAGCCTGGTGATGGGGCGCGGGCAACTGGCCTTGAATGGCGAGCGCGCGCGCATCAACGGCTTCCAGGTCTTGTGGCGGCAGATGCCATCCGGCAAGGGCGGCCAGCCCGGCGGACAGATCGCGTTCTCGCCCGACGGCAATTATCTGTTCCTTACGGTGGGCGATCGCCAGCGCATGACGCCGGCCCAGGACATCAACCAGCCGGAAGGAAAGATTTTGCGCCTGACGCTCGACGGCAAGCCTGCCCCGGGCAATCCGTTTGCGAACCAGAAAGGCGCGCAGACCATTTCCCTGATCGATCCGCCCGCCGACACCGAAGCGGCCAAGACCGCGCCGGTGGTAAGCACCTATACCTTCCCCGGACCGAACCTCACGCCCTCCGAAACCTGGACCACCGGCCACCGCACGCCCTATGGCCTCGCGTTCGCGCCCGACGGGCGGCTGTGGGAAGTCGAGCATGGGCCAAAAGGCGGCGACGAGTTGAACCTGATCGAGCCGGGCAAGAATTACGGCTGGCCGCTGGTGTCGTACGCCACCAACTATAATGGCGTGCCGATCGCCAGTCCCGACACGCGCCCCGACCTGGCCAAGCCCGTGATCTATTGGACGCCGATCATCGCGCCGGGGAATCTGATCTTCTACAAGGGCGCGATGTTCCCGCAGTGGAATGGCTCGGCGCTGATGGGCGGCATGGCGACCGAAACGCTGAACCGCATCACCTTCGACACGCATGGCGGGGCCAAGCCGGCCGAGCGCTGGGCGGTGGGTCACCGCATCCGCGATGTGGAGGAAGGCCCCGACGGCGCGCTGTGGTTGTTGGAAGACAACAATCCCGGCGGCATGTTCAAGGTGACGCCGAAATAGAAGACGCGCCAGCCGAAGAACCGCGCCCGATATTCCGGGCCACGACTGCTGCTACGGCCGCCAGCGCCGCGGAGTCGAGACATTCGCTCACGGTCGAAACGTCATGGATGCCGGCAAGGATCCTGGGAAGCCACACCAGCACGGTGAAGAACCCCATCTGGATGGCGACAAGAATGGCAAAGCCGCGCGCCGCCATTCCCAGGATCAGGCCGATACCGCTGACGGCGAAGACGGCGCCCGTGAGATAGACCAGAAGGACATGCGCCGGGAGCCATTGCGGAACGAGCGCGGCGGTTTGCGCCAGATAGGCAAAATGCGCGGCCCCGAACGCGCACATCGCCAGACCCAGGAGCAGACGTGCGACAAGCGCCGCATGGGAGCTTTTGAGGAAGCAGAGCAAACCAGCCGCGATGGCGACAGTTTCGGCTGCGCTTTCCCATGACCCGGCCGTCAAGGGCGCGGCGAAAATCGCCGGCGCCTTGAAGCGCGCAAGCCAGATGACCAGGATCGCCAGAAGAGCCGGGGCTGCGAAGAAACCGGCCTTGCGTTGCAGCAGGCCCAGGCCGCCAAGAAGCGTGACCGTCCCGATTATCCATTTCCACTGCGGGGGCGCCGGCACAAGCGGGACCCAGAATGCCACGAATTGGACGGAGATAAGGCCGTAAGCCCCGATGGCAATCAGTGTGGCCGAGAAAATCCGGGGTACCCAGTCAGACGCTCGCATCAAGGGATGATCCCGTCCATCTGCGACGGGACGAAGCGTACCGCGATTCTGTCTGCCCCGCGGCGCTTCGACGAAAGGCGGTCAGGGTTCGACCGGCGTCGGACCGCCTTGACCTTTGGGGCCGGCGAATGCGCTATTTTGCTCCATGACCATTCCTTCACCAACGGCCATCGCATCCGCGCGCGGCACGGTGCCGCGCGCCGACCGGCGCGTGACGCTGTGGTCGATCCTGGCCTTCTGGGTCTTCTACTTCGTACTCAACACGGCGATGATGAGCATCGAGGGCGCGCCCGAGCAGTTCAACATGCTGCCGCGCCGCGCCGGCGTGACGGTCGCGGGCATCGCCCTGACCTTTGCCATGTATCTGATCCTGCGCCGCCTGGAAGGCAGATCCATGCGGTTCCTGGTGACCACCGCGTTTTTGGCTTCCATTCCGGCGTCCGTGGCCTATGCCGCCGTCAATTATGCCGCGTTCTACCTGATAGCGCCCACGGACTCGATGTTGAAGGAAACCGCCCAGGCGACCTCCAAGCACGAGTCGCTCGGCGCCATCATCACCGCGTCGGCGGTGAGCTGGTATTTCTTCATCGCCGCCTGGGGCGTCTTGTATGTGGCGCTGTCCTATGCGGCGAAAATGGCCCATGCCGAACGCAACGCGGCCGCCTACAAAGCCCAGGCCCAGGCCGCCCAGTTGCGCGCCCTGCGCTACCAGGTCAATCCGCACTTCCTGTTCAATACGCTCAACTCGCTTTCGACCCTGGTGCTGCAGCATCGCACCGAGGAGGCCGAGCAGATGATCCTGAACCTGTCCACTTTCTTCCGCACCAGCCTGACCAGCGATCCGGCCGCGGATGTGGCGTTGTCGGACGAGATCCGCATGCAGCGGCTCTATCTCGGCATCGAGCAGATCCGCTTTCCCGGACGCCTGACGGTGGTTTCCGACGTGCCGCAGGAGTTGGAGAATGTGCCGGTGCCCGGCATGATCCTTCAGCCCCTGGTCGAGAATGCGATCAAGCATGGGGTGGCGCGCAGCAGCCGGCCCGTCACCGTCACCATCCGGGCCCGGTCGGACAATGGCGCGCTCCACCTCACCGTCGAGGACGACGCCGACGGCGTGATCGATTCCATCCGCCGCAACGGGGTCGGCCTGACCAATGTGCGCCAACGCCTCGAGACCCGCTTCGACGGCGCGGCCAGCACGCGCTACCGGCTGCGCAAGGGCGGCGGCTTCCGCGTCGATCTGACGATGCCTTTGGCGCGCGATGGCTGAACCCTTGAGAACATTGATC
>DATKPL010000284.1:0-2917 GCA_035524155.1 Rhizomicrobium sp. | reverse complement strand
GCGGCCGCGCTCGACATGGCGAGGGACGATGATGGTGAGAAGATCGGGAAAATCGCTCCGCAACAGATCGTGCGCGGGCAGGATGGTTTCATCCTCACCGGGATGGGTCTGAGCGGCCAGAAGTACCGGCCGCGCGCCAATCCTGCTTTTCGTAGCCGCGAGTTCTGCAGCATCGCAGGCGAGCGGCGGCGCGTCCGCCTTGAGGCTTCCCACATTTGCGACATGGACGGCGCCCAGCGCGCGGAAGCGTGCGGCAAAATCCTCGTCCTGGGCCAGCACCAGGTCGAATGCGCCCAAAAGCGTGCGCGCCATTTTCGGCACCCATTGCCAGCGCGCCGCCGAACGTTGCGAGATGCGCGCATTGATCAGGGCCAGCTTGATGCCGCGGGCCTTGGCTTCCAGCAACAATGTGGGCCAGAGGTCGGATTCCACGAACAGGCCCGCGTCCGGATGCCAATGGTCGAGAAAGCGCGAAACGGCCCGGGGCGTGTCCAGCGGAACATATTGATGAATGGCACCCTTGGGCAAACGGGCATCCATCATGGCGGCGCTGGTGACGGTGCCGCTGGTCACCAGCACGGCATTGCCGCGCGCCAGCAACTTTCCGATCAAGGGCAACGCGGCCAGGCTTTCGCCCACGCTGGCGCCATGAATCCAGATCAGTCTTCCTTGGGGCCGGGGCTGGCTGGCATTGCCCAGCCGCTCCTGCATGCGTCCGCGCTCCTCCTTGCCGCGTGCCGCGCGTTCGCCCAGAAGCAGTGGCGCCAGCGGCGTGGCTGCGATGCCCAACCAGCGCCAGGCGCGAAGTCCCAATGGCAGCGGCGCCATCAACTCACGCCTTCATCGGCAAGGTTGTGGCGGTAGAGCTGGGCATAGAGGCCGCCTTGCGCCAACAGATCCTGGTGCTTGCCCCATTCCGTCACCCGGCCCTTGTCGAGCACGAAAATCTGGTCGGCATCGCGCACAGTGGAAAGGCGATGGGCGATCACAATTGTGGTGCGGCCCTTGGCCAGCCGGGTCAGCGCTTCCTGCACCTGGCGCTCGCTTTCGGTGTCGAGCGCCGAGGTGGCTTCGTCCAGAAGCAGGATCGGCGCATTGCGCAACATCGCCCGGGCGATGGCGATGCGCTGCCGCTGGCCGCCGGAAAGCTTGAGCCCCCCCTCACCCACGCGGGTCTGGTAGCCTTCCGGCAGCTCGGAAATGAAATCATGCGCCGCGGCATCGCGGGCTGCCGATTGGATTTCGGCCTCGGTCGCACCAGGACGGCCCAGGGCGATATTGTCCGCCACGCTTTCATCGAACAGCACGGCTTCCTGGGTCACCACCCCGATGGCAGCGCGCAATGATTCCAAGGTCACGTCGTGAATATCCTTGCCGTCGATGGCGATGCGCCCGCCATCGCGATCGTAAAAGCGCAGCAACAGATTGAAGATGGTGGTCTTGCCCGCGCCGGAAGGGCCCACCAGCGCGACCTTGCTGTTGGCCGGAACGGTGAAGGTCACGCCGTCCAGGATGGCGGCGTCGCCGTCATAGCCAAACCGCACATTTTCGAACCTTACTTCGCCACCATTGCGGGGAACATCGAGCGTTGCCGCACTGGAATGATTCACGATGGAAGGCCTGGCATCGATGGCGGCGAACATGCGATGGGCTGCGGCAATGCCGGCCGAAGCCGTGGGCCAAAGCTGGCTGAGATTGCGCACCGGTTGCTGGGCCAGAAGCAGCGCGGTCATGAAGCCCACAAAGGTGTTGAGCGTGAGTGCGGCATGCAGAATCTGCCAACCCGCGTAGAAGATGACAAACGCGATCACAGCGCCGGCAAAGACATCGGTCATCGGCGCCGCGGCAGCGCGCAGCCTCACCGCTTTCAGCAAAGTCTTGAGCCGCGCCCTCAGCCGCGCATCCACCCGCGCGACATTGTGCGCTTCCAGGCCATAAGCCTTGATGATGCGCCGGCCGTCCATGGCTTCGGACAAGGCGATGGAGAGATCGCCGGTCTCGCTCATGCCGCGGGTGGCGGCGCGCCGCATCGAGCCGCCCAGCCGCTCCATCGCCCAGGCCACCGCCGGCAGCGCCAGCAGCGAAATCAGGCCCAACTGCCAGTCGCTGATCAGCACATAGGCAAGAAAGACCACCAGCTGCACCAACTCCATGAAGATGGCGGCCACGCCCTGGGTGATGGCGTCGCGCATCAAGGTGGCGTCGTAGAGAAAGTTGGAGACGAACTGGCCCGAATGCACAGCATTGAGGTCTGCCAGGTCGCGCCGGATCAGCCTGCCGAACATGTCGCTTTGCGCCCTGGCCACGGTTTTCTCGCCCAGGGAGTCGATCAGCGCGCGGCCGAGGAAGAGGCTGCCGGCTCTCAGCGCCATGATGCCGAACGCCATCAGGGACAGCGGCAATAGCAGCTGAGCCTGACGGCGCATGAAGACCTGCTTGGTGACCGTGTTCACCAGCCAGGGAATGCCGCCATACATGGCGGACGCGAACAGCATGCAAAGAATTGCGAGGAGCAGAAGCCCCCACTCACCCTTCACATAATCCGCGAGCAGGCGGCGAATGGCCTTTGCCGTGCCGGCGTCTCGCGGGGCGGACTTGGTCATAGGCCGCCCTTTACCACGGGTTCCCGATCCTCGCGAGGGGCAAACACCTGATCCGTCAAAGACTTAATGGCTGTCCTCGAGGTCGGGCTCCATCAGCTTGTGAATATGGACCACGAAATAGCGCATCTGGGCATTGTCCACCGTGCCTTGCGCCTTTGCGGCCCAGGCGCGGCGGGCCTCGGCGAAATTGGGGAAGATGCCGACAATGTCGAGCTTGGTAAGGTCCTTGAACTCGACGGTGTCGGGAGAGACCAGCTCGCCGCCAAACACCAAATGGAGCAACTGCTTAGGGGTGGATGTGGTCATGGCGGCTC
>DATKPL010000283.1:0-3919 GCA_035524155.1 Rhizomicrobium sp. | reverse complement strand
ACTGCCATAGACCATCTTGGTCATCGAGTTGGGCTCCCGCCTTTTCTTCGCCTGCCACGCCCAGAACGGCACCAGGAACAATGTGAAGCCCAGGATCATCACGGAATTGACGGACTGGAACCAGGTCGCGGGGATTTGCCAGTCGACGACACCGGGGATCAGCGCACGGTTGGTGTTGTCCATCGCCCAAAGCGCGAAGGTGTTGCCCTGCTGCTCATAACAGGCCCACCACAAGGTGACGGGAATGACCAAAAGGATCAGCGCACCGACGGATTTCCATTCTTCGCGCGTCAATGGCCTGCGCTCGCTCTTGTGGGTCTCGACCCGTCGCTCGGCGGGCAAGGAGCGCCAACCGTAAATATAGTTGATCAGGGCCGCCACCATGCCCACGCCGGCCGCGACAAAACCCCAGCGCCAGCCATAGGTCTCGCCCAGATAACCGGCGATGAGCGGCCCGATCGCGCCCCCCACATTGATGCCGACATAGAAGATCGAATAAGCGCGGTCGCGCCTGCTGTCTCCGGCCGCATACAACATGCCGACCTGGGCCGAAGTATTGGTCTTGAGAAAGCCGGTCCCGAAAATGATCAGGAGCAGGGAAGGGAAAAGCAACGCATCCGAAATCATCATGAACTGGCCGATGCCCATCAGGACAATGCCGATCACGACGGTCTTGCGCTGGCCGATATAATTGTCAGCAACCCAGCCGCCCAGAAGCGGCGTGGCGAACACCAGCCCGGTGTAAGTGCCATAGATCATCGAGCTGATCTGCTGCACATTCAGCGGCCCGCTCATCCATTCATAGAAGGACTTCATCTGCGGATAGAACAGGACGTGTTCGACATGCCCCGGCAGCAGCACCTCCATGGTGAGGTAATAGATGAGAAGCGCGCGCATCCCGTAATAGGTGAAGCGCTCCCACATCTCGGTGCCGAAAAGCGTGGTCAGCCCGCGCGGATGCCCGAAAAGATCGCGGCTCATGCGGCAGTCCGCATCCGGCGCCCGAGCCATGTGTAAAGAACGATGATCAGAACGACAAAGCCTGCAATGCCGACAGGACCGGCCGGGAAGCTGGAGCCCACCACCGCCAAAGGCGCATCCTTGTCGAAGCCCACGATCAGGCCGGCATTAATCACATTGAACAGGCTTTCGCCCACGATCATGCCTGACGCCACCAGCACGCCCAACCGCTCGGCGCGCTCGCCTGTCACGATGCGGTTATAGGCCCAGCCGATCACCGCGCCGACCACGACAGGCAGTGTCGCCTCCATGGGAAGATAGATGCCGAGGCCCACCGCCAAAGGCGGAAGCCGCAGCCATTTTCCCATCCGTAGAATCTCGTCCACCACGACGATGCCCACGCCCACCAAAGCGCCCACCTCGATCATGTTCCAGTTGAGTTTGCCGCCGATCACGCCTTGCGCCAGCGCCGCCATCAGATTGGCCTGCGGTGCGGCCAGCGGCTGGGCCGCAATGGCGTGAAGATTGGGCGCGCCGGAAAAGCCGTACGCCTTGGCCAGGAGATTAAGCACGACCGGTACCGTGACGGTCGCCGCAGCCACTCCTGCCAACAGCGCCACTTGCTGGCGCCAGGGCGCCGCGCCCACCAGCTGACCCGTCTTCAGGTCCTGGAGGTTGTTGTTGGAACTGCAAGCCACCGCGAACAGGATCGCAGTGATGAACAATGCGATCGCCACCAAAGGTTTCGCTCCACCACTGGCGAAGAGAAGGACCAGGCATAACGCCGTGCCCACCACGGCCAGGATGCCGACACCCGAAATGGGGCTGTTGGACGAACCGATCAGACCCGCCATGTATCCGCAGATCGCCGAGACGAAGAATCCCCCGGCCAGCACCAGCGGGATCGACAGGATCGCGATCCCGATCGCCGAGTTGGTGAGGCCGGTCTCGCCGGCAAAGCGCCACACCAGCCAGGTGGTGACCGCCGTCGAAACGACGGCAAGCGCCAGGATCACAGGGAACGACATGTCGCGATCGGTTTGATCGGCGAGATCGGACGTGGACTTGCTCGACCGCATGGTGGCTTTGAGGCCGCCGATGATGGGGCCGACGGTGCGCAGCAGCGACCAGACCGCGGCCACCGCCATCGCGCCGGCGCCCATGAAGCGCACGTCATTGCGCCAGATGCCGCCGACAAAGCCGGCGAGGTCGCCATGCAGGGTCGTCATCGCGGTGAGGATGGGGACCGCGCCGGCCCAGGCGATCAGAATGCCGGCCAGCATGGCGAGGCCGACCGAGAGGCCCACCAGGTGGCCCGCGCCCACCAGCGCCAGAGAAAACGAAAAACTGTAACCGCTGGCGGCGAACGCGCCGGTGCGGAAGTAACCCTGCGCGCTATCCACGGCGAGCCGCATGGCGACGACAATGGCAAGGCCTGCGGAAGCGAGCGCGCCATAGATCACCGCCAGCAGGCCTTCGCGCGCTTCGGGATTGGCTTCGCGCGAGTCGGCGCCCACCTTGAGCACTTCGGCGGCGGCGACACCTTCCGGGTACGGAAGATCGGACTGCGTCACCAGGGCGCGGCGCAGCGGAATCGTGAACAGCACCCCCAGCACACCACCCGCGGCGCATATCAGAAAAGACGTCCAGAACGGAAAGACCGTCCACCAGCCGATGATCACCAGGCTGGGCAGGATGAAGATGACAGACGCCATCGCGCCCGCCGCGGAACAAACGGTCTGGACGATGTTGTTCTCGCGGATGTTGGAGCCGGAAAACAGACCCAGAAAGGCCATCGAGATCACGGCGGCGGGGATAGAGGTGGCAATGGTGAGCCCCACCTTCAGTCCCAGATACATGTTGGCCGCGGTGAAGACGAACGTCAGCGACATGCCGAGCGCGATGCCGCGCCAGGTGAGTTCTTTGCCTTGGGTCATGCACCGCCTTGGGACCGGAACGCGAGGCGACTTTGCCCAGAAATCAGGGTCCGGTCCACCCGGATTGAACCGGCGGACGCCAGGACGCAAAAGGTCCCGGCTAAGGCAATTCCACGAACCGCTCTTCCCGCGAGTAGGGCGTAAAGCCCATGCGCTGGTAGAGCGGCAGCGCCCTTGGATGGTCCAGGGTGCAGGTATTGACCAGGAGCCTGGAGATGGGCTGGGCCCAGGCGCTCATGCAGGTCTGATAGAGGAAGAAATAGCCCAGTCTCTTGCCCAAGGCCTCGGGCATCAGCCCGAAATAGGCGATGTTGGCGACCCCGTTGGCGCGGAAGTCCAGTTCGGCCATCCCGCCTGGAGTACCTTCCGTGTACAGAACATAAAGATGGGTGGAGGGCGCCTGGATGATCTCGCTCAGCCTGTCATCCGGCAGTTTGCGGCGATCGACCCAGAAATATCTCCCGCCCACCGTGTCGTAGAGATAGCGATAGAAATGAACCGGCGGATTCTCGCTGCGCAGAAACGCGATTTTTCCCTTCGGCATGGGCGGGGGCAGCGCCGCCGGCTTGGCCGTCATCTCCAGGAAGGTGACGGTCATGGGAATGCGGCGGGGATTGGGACTGACCGACATCAGGGTCCCGTCACGACAGGAGCATCGCTGCGTCCGCCCCATTCCGCCCAGGAGCCGTCATAGAGCGAAAGCTGGCGTGCGCCCAGCTTCTCCGCCGCCAAGGTGAGAATGGCGGCGGAAATGCCCGAGCCGCAGCTGGTGATGATGGGTGCGCGCAGATCGATGCCTTTTTCGGCGAACAGTTTCTGCAGCGATGCGTCGTCTTTCAGCTTGAGGTCGGCGGTGAGCACCGCGCGCCAGGGCAGGTTGGTGGCGCCCGGCATGTGGCCGGATTTCAGGCCGGCGCGTGGTTCGGGCTCGCTGCCTTCAAAGCGCGGCGCGCTGCGGGCGTCCAGCAGCTGAGTCTCGCCTAGCGCATTCTTCACTTGCTGGAAATCGCGGACGATCGCCC
>DATKPL010000282.1:0-4913 GCA_035524155.1 Rhizomicrobium sp. | reverse complement strand
GGGCCGCTCAGATGTCCTGTCGCGCATGTTCTTCGACGACGTGCTGCCGATGCGCATCAATTCCGGCAGCGCGACGTTGAACCCGCTCGATCCCAACAAAGGCTGGCAGGGCGATCTCGCCAGCCATGCGATCTCGGCGGTGGTGCCCGGCGCCAAACCGTCCGACGCGCTCACGGTGTGGCTGCCCACGGAGCGCAGCGCCCGCGCCTGGGCTGCAGTGGAGAATGGCGCTCCGTTTGATCAGTGACCTCTCCGCCCCGCGCGCCTGATCGGTGCTACGTTCGTACGCCGACGCTACTCACCCTCCCCTTCCGAGCGCTTCGCGCCGAAGGGGAGGCAGGTCACGACCGAGCTTCTAGATCGCCCTGTAAGTCCAGATATGTGCGGGCGGGAAATTTTTCCAAATAGCCCGTTTGGTGAGTGCGACACCTGCTTCTGCTTTCACCGGCGGGCGCCAACTGTAAGAGAGCTGGATGAAAAGGCCACCAGAGCCCTGCGCCTCCAACGCGCGGGCCAACAGCGAGCGGCGCGTCGCCTGCGGCAGATGCAACAATGGCAGGCCCGAGACGATGGCGGCGATCACCGTGTCCTTGGGCAGGAAGCGTTCGAAATTCAACGCATCGCCGCAGCGTATGTCCGCATCGGGGAACCGTGCCCTGAGTGGGGCGATAAAGCTTTTCTCCCGCTCGATGGCGATCAGGTGTGCCGTCCCCACACTTTTGATAAGCGCGGCGGTCACCGCGCCGGTGCCCGGCCCCAATTCGATCACCAGGCCAGGCCGCGCGCGATCCAGTTCGGCTGCGATGGCCTCGGCCAGGACGGGGCTCGACGGCGTGGGCGCCGACACGCCTTTGGGATTGGCAATCAGGCCCTTGAGGAACGCACCATAGCTGAGTGAACCGGCGTCTTCGTGCATGGCGCTTTCCCCATTGTCACAAAAACGAAATGCCCCAGCAGAAACTGCGTTCCTGAATCACCATCCGTGGCATGTCTTGGGGAAGGCTCTTCCCCCGCATGGCGAAGCCATTGACGGGGGACTGGGGCGAACGGCCAAGTTCGCCGAAGGTCCGCCTGCGGGCTTGCCAGCGCGAAGGCGCGAGCCGGAGCGCCAAGCCCAAGCTGGCGGACAGACGGGGGTAACTAAAAATAGCCCAGGGCCGAGGGGGTTCAACTCAATACGACCAGCAGATCCTTCGCGTCGATCTGGGCGCCGGGGCCCACCAGCAACTCCTGCACCGTGCCGTCGCGCGCGGCGTGCAGCGCCGTCTCCATCTTCATCGCCTCGATGGTGAGAAGCACATCACCGGCTTTCACCTTCTCCCCCTTCTTGACCGCGACAGTGGAGATGGCGCCAGGCATGGGCGCGGCCACATGGGCATCGTTGCCCTCTTCCGCCTTGCGCCGCACTTCCACGGTGGGGTTGGCCAGGCGGTTCGGCACTTTGACGATACGCGGTTGGCCATTGAGTTCGAAGAAGACGCGCACTTTGCCTTCCTCGTCAGTCTCGCCGATGGTCTGCAGGCGCACGACCAGCGATTTGCCGCGTTCCAGTTCGATGGCGATCTCTTCGCCGGGCTTCATGCCATAGAAGAAGACCGGCGTGGGCAGCACCGAGACCGGACCATAGCGGTTCTGCATCGCCGCGTAATCGGTGAAGACCTTGGGATACATCAGATACGATAGCAGTTCGTCGCCGTCGATTGGGCGGCCGATCTTGGCTTCCACGTCGGCTTTGGCCTTGTCCAGATCGGCGGCGGGTATCAGCGCGCCCGGTCGTTCGGTGATGGGCTTGATGTCCTTCAGCACCTTGGCCTGAAGCGGCTTCGGCCATCCGCCCAGGGGCTGGCCCAGATCGCCGTGCAGCATCTCGACCACGGACGCCGGGAACGCCATCTCATGCTTCGGGTCCAGCACATCCGCGCTGGACAGATTCTGCGACACCATCATCAGCGCCATGTCGCCCACCACTTTCGACGACGGCGTCACCTTGACGATGTCACCGAACAGGTCGTTGGCGGCGCGGTAGGCCTTGGCCACGTCATGCCAGCGTGTTTCCAGCCCCAGCGAGCGCGCTTGCTCCTTGAGGTTGGTGAATTGGCCGCCCGGCATTTCATGCAGATAGACCTCCGAGGCGCCCGCCTTGAGATCGCTTTCGAACGCGGCATATTGGGTGCGCACCGCTTCCCAATAAAAGCTGATTTGGCGGATCGCTTCGGGATCAAGGCCGGGATCGCGCGGGGTATGGCGCAAGGCTTCGACCAGCGAACCCAGGCAGGCCTGTGACGTCGTGCCCGACATCGCGTCCATCGCCGCATCGACCGCATCCACACCCGCATCCACCGCCGCCAGCACCGTCGCGCCCGCGATGCCCGAAGTGTCGTGGGTATGGAGATGGATCGGAATGCCGATTTCGCTCTTCAGCGCGCTCACCAGCACGCGCGCCTGGGCGGGCTTCAGAAGCCCTGCCATGTCCTTGATCGACAGGATGTGGCAGCCGGCTTTCTCCAGCTCCTTGGCCATCTTCACGTAATAGGCCAAGTCGTATTTGGCGCGGGCGGGATCGAACAGGTCGCCGGTATAGCAGACCGCGCCTTCCGCCAGCTTGCCCGCTTCGCAGACCGCGTCGATGGCGACACGCATATTCTCGACCCAGTTGAGGCAGTCGAAAATACGGAACAAATCCATGCCCGCGTCCGCGGTGCGGCGCACGAATGCCTTCACCACATTGTCGGGATAATTGGTGTAGCCCACGCCATTGGCGCCGCGCAGCAGCATCTGGGTGAGGATGTTGGGCACGCGCTCGCGGATCCGCGCCAGCCGTTCCCATGGATCTTCATTCAGGAACCGCATCGCCACGTCGAAAGTGGCGCCGCCCCAGCATTCCAGGGACAGAAGCCCGGGCAAGCCATTGGCGTAGGCCGAAGCAATGCCCGCAATGTCATAAGTGCGCATGCGGGTCGCCAGCAGCGACTGATGCGCGTCGCGCATGGTGGTGTCGGTCACCAACACCTGGCTTTGCGCCTTCATCCATTGGGCGAATTTCTCCGGGCCCAGTTTGTCGAACAGTTGCTTGGCGCCATCCTTTGGCATGTGACCGAAATCAGGCGCTTCGGGCTTCCTCGCATCCGCGGGCGGCATCAGGCGGCCCCGCGTCTCAGGATGGCCGTTCACCGTCACATCGGCGACGTAGGTGAGAAGCTTGGTGGCGCGGTCGCGCCGCGCCGGCAAATGAAACAGCTCGGGCGTCTCGTCGATGAAACGGGTGGTGTAATCGTTGGCGCGGAATTTCGGATGGCTGAGCACCGCTTCCAGGAAGGCCAGATTGGTGGCGACGCCGCGGATGCGGTATTCGCGCAAGGCCCGGTCCATGCGGGCGATCGCTTCGCCCGGTGTCGCCGCCCAGGCGGTGACTTTTTCCAGCAGCGGATCGTACCAGCGCGTCACCACCGCGCCGGAATAGGCCGTGCCGCCATCGATGCGGATGCCGAAACCGGTGGCGCCGCGATAGGCGATGATGCGGCCATAATCGGGAATGAAATTGTTTTCCGGATTCTCGGTGGTGATGCGGCATTGCAGGGCATGGCCGCGGGTGGCGATCTGGTCCTGTGGCGGGATGCCGGTCTCATAGGCGCCATCCGCGCCTAAAAGGCCGATGCGCTTGCCTTCGGCGACGCGGATCTGCGCCTTGACGATATCCAGATTGCACACGACTTCGGTGACGGTGTGCTCGACCTGGATGCGGGGATTGACCTCGATGAAATAGAATTTGCCGGTATCGGCATCGAGCAGGAATTCGACCGTGCCCGCCCCCACATAATCGGTACCGCGCGCGATCTTCAGCGCCGCTTCGCACAATTCCTGGCGTGTGACGGGATCGAGATAAGGCGCGGGGGCGCGCTCGATCACTTTCTGGTTGCGGCGCTGGATGGAACAGTCACGCTCATAGAGATGCACCAGATTGCCGTGGCCATCGCCCAGGATCTGCACCTCGACATGGCGGGCGCGGCGCACCAGCTTTTCCAGATAGACTTCGTCCTTGCCGAACGCCGCCTTGGCTTCGCGCCGCGCGGTGAATACGGCATCGAGCAGCGCCGTTTCATTTTCGATGGGGCGCATGCCGCGGCCGCCGCCGCCCCACGACGCCTTGAGCATCACCGGGTAACCCACCTCGCGCGCCAGCGTCTTCACCTCTTCGGCATTATCCGGAAGAGGCGGACTGGCCGGCATCACCGGCACACCCACCTTCACCGCCAGATTGCGGGCATCGACCTTGTTGCCCAGGGTGCGGAGCGTCTGGAGCGACGGGCCGATGAAGATCAACCCCGCTTTGGCGCAGGCTTCGGCGAATTCCGGGCTTTCCGACAAGAGGCCGTAGCCGGGATGGATCGCGTCCACCTTGGCTTCGCGAGCCACGCGCAGGATCTCGTCAATCGAGAGATAAGCCTCGACCGGGCCCATACTCTTGCCACTTTGGCCCTTGCCGATCAGATAGGCCTCGTCCGCCTTGAAGCGATGGAGGGAAAGCTTGTCCTCCTCGGCATAGATGGCGACGGTGGAGATTCCCAATTCCGTGGCGGCGCGGAACACGCGGATGGCGATTTCCGAGCGGTTGGCCACCAGGAGGCGGCGGAAGGGGGAAGACATAGAGCGGGCCTGGAGGGTTGCGGCGCTTTATGTTGCAACTCTTCCCGCAACGCAACAAAGATGACGCTACCAGTCTATTTCACATCCTGGGCGAGGATTTTCTCAAGGTCTGAGAGGGTGTCGGCTTCCCGCGCCGGCTTGTCCCAGCGGATGCGGTTGACCCGGGGAAAGCGCATCGCCACCCCCGATTTGTGCCGGGTCGAGCGCTGCAGCCCCTCGAAAGCGACCTCCAGCACCAGGCCGAAATCCTTGTCCGCGCGCACGGCGCG
>DATKPL010000281.1:0-2789 GCA_035524155.1 Rhizomicrobium sp. | reverse complement strand
GATCGAAAGCGTCTTGCCGTGCGGCCTCGCCAGCTGATCGCGAATATTCTGTTCCATGGCGCCGATCTCGCGCGATGGATCGAATATCAGCGTGCGTCCGATCGCATCGGCAATTTTCGCCGAGGCGAATTCGCGCGCAATCTTGAGCGCCGCGTTCTCGCTGGCGATGTCGTAGCGAAGTCCGGTGACGCGCATGGTTCGCGTAGTGGGATCGAATGCGGGAATCCCTCTGAGGTAGACATGCGCGCAGGCCCCAAACCAGCCCATGACATCCCAGCCGGGTTCGGCGCAGAAGCGTGTCTCGACCACCACGTCCTGGCCCGAAGGCAAGATGCGCAGGCTGGAAAAAGTCAGGGTCATGCCGGCGACGCGCGGCGGACTGTGCTTGAGGGCTGAAAGCGCCAACCGTTCGGCTTCGGCATAGGGAAGAAGAAACGGCACCGCGACCGAGAAACGGTTGGAGGCTTGCGAAAGGAGAGCCGGCTTGGGCAAAGGCGCGGACGGGTTGGCGGGCGCCCGGTCCTGGACCAGCACTTCGCCCCGCGCCGCCAATGCCAGTGACAGCGTGATCGCGCCGCGGCCGATCATCGGTTGCATCAGGGCCACGCTTTCAGGCTTCAGCACCAGCCAGGAGACGGGCTTCCTGCCGACCGCGATGGGCGCGAAGGCGTGCGCCCAAAGCGCTTCGATCTGCGGCTTCAGTTCGATCCGCGAAATCTGGTTGTCCAGCATGCGCCAGATCGGTTTGGACAGGCTTTCGCCACCCTGATCCCAGACCTCGGCGACATTCGTGATCAGGGGACCGATCCTGAGATGCGCATTGCTGAGTTCGATGCGGCCATTCAACTGGGACCGCAATTTCCAGTCCGGCCCGACCGTGATGGGCGTGGCGGCGATGGCCAGACCTTGCGCGTCGCCTTGCGCCCTCCCTAGTGAAGAAAGGAAGCCGGATGTTCTGAGATCGGCGTTCAGCCGGAAAGGCAGCTTGATCGCCAATTGGCCATTTTCGGCGGACACCTCTACCGGTCCGGTGCGCAGGGCGAGAAGATCGAGACGGCAGCGACCCAATGGACATTTGACGTCTTGATCCTTGAGATCGGCGATCTGCTCCTGGCTTCTGGCATTGATGAGCCCCGCAATCTCGGTCTCTGGCACCGTCAATGTGACCGACAAGGTCGAGAGCGGCGGCTGTGGGGTTGCGCGCGGCGGCGTGAGCGCAGGACGCGGCGCTTCGATCCCGCACCCGAGGAGCAGCAGCAGAGGGAGAAAGCCGAGGAACTGGACAGGCTGTTTCATGCGCTTCGGGCCGAACCATCGTTCGCGAACCTGGGGCCAATGCGCCAGGGGCGCGGGCGGATCCAGAACCAGTCAAGGGAATACCTCAAACGGCCGCCGCGGGCCAAGCCGTGAAGTTTGTCCGTAGACGGATCATAACCGGGGCGACGGGCGCCGCGGCAGGCGATCGCGGAAGATGACGGCGTTGTAAGGGGTATTTGGGCTTGCTTCCCCCGATGGGGAGTGAAAAATACCGAACGAACGGGAACGTTTGCAACCGGGTCCGGATTTTGCCAATTGTCGTGGTGTCACATTCCACCCGGATTTTTAAGCCTGAGAGGTCGCGCGATGATGAAAATGCTTCTTCTGATATCCGCCATGCCGCTTATGGCGGTCGCAGGCGCTTCGGCGGCGACACCGCCCTCTGCCATGCAGGCGCCCGCCGGTGTTGCCCGGATCATGGGCCCGGCGAACACGCCCTACACCGCCAGTACCGCCAGGGATTTCGCCGATGCCTGCAAGCAGGATGAAAGCAGCTGCTCCGCCGTTGTGGGCCAGGTGCTGATGGACCGCATCCAATTCTCGCCCACTTCGCATATCTGCCTGCCGGGCGTCTCCTATGCCAACGCGGTGGGACCCTGGCTCGCCGGTCACCCGCAAGCCGCCAGCATGAACGCGCGCGACGGCATCTATCTGGCGCTGACCACCATATATAAGTGTGGGCCGCCGAATAATTATTGAGGGGTCGTTCTCGCGCCCGAGGCGAGGTACACCGCAAAGAATAAGGCCGGCAGCCTTTCGGCAGCCGGCCTTTTCGCTTTTTGGCGCAGCGATTACGGCGAGACGTGGAGGGTCTTCTCCCACGACGCTTCGATCTGCTTCACCACGCCTTCCGGCATCGGCACATAGTCGAGCTGGCGGGCATCGGCCTGGCCGTTCTTGAGCGCCCAGTCGAGGAACTTCAGCACTTCCTTGTTCTTGTCGGCCGGATAATCGTCACGCAGCAGCATGTAGGTGGCCGCTGTTATGGGCCAGCTTTTGGCGCCAGGCTGGTTGGTGAGGATCTCGTAGAAATCCTGCACCTTGGAGAAGTCGGCGTTTGCCGCGGCGGACTGGAAGGCATCCATGGTGGGGGCGACGTGCTTGCCGTCGGCATTGATCATGTCGGTCCACACCAGGTTGGACTGTTTGGCATAGGCATATTCGACATAGCCGATCGAGCCGTTGGTCTGCTGCACGCTGGCGGCGACGCCGGCATTCCCCTTGCCGCCGATGCCGCCCGGCCAGGCCACCGTGGTGGCGTTGCCGATCGACTTGGCGAACTCCGGGCTCACCTTCGACAGGTAGTTGGTGAACGCGTACGTGTCACCACTGCCGTCGGTGCGGTGCACCGGCACGATCGGCGTGCTCGGCAGGTTCACGCCCGGGTTGAGCGCCTTGATCGCCGGGTCGTTCCAGGTCTTGATCTTGCCCATCCAGATGTCGGCCAGGACCGGACCGGTGAAGTGAAGGCC
>DATKPL010000280.1:0-5913 GCA_035524155.1 Rhizomicrobium sp. | reverse complement strand
ACACATAATCGCCCGAGCCGTTGGTGAAGCTCGATCCCGTGCGCGCCACGCCCGCCATGGCGCGCTTGGCCAGCCGCGTCAGGCTGCGGTCCGACAAGGGCGCGTCGGTCGCCACCACCACCATGATCGAGCCATTGGCCGACGCGCCATCCATTGCGCCTTTCAGATAATATTGCCCCAGTCTCTCGCCGATGCGCTGGCCATCCACCGTGAGGATGCCACCGAAATTCGATTGCACCAGCACGCCCACCGTATAGCCGCCCAGGCTGGCGGGCAGGCGGCGCGATGACGTGCCGATGCCGCCTTTCCAGCCGAAGGCCACGGTGCCTGCGCCCGCGCCCACCGCGCCTTCCTCGACCGGACCGGGCTTTGCGCCGGCGATCGCCTTTAATATGTCGCGCGGCGTGATGGCGCGTCCGCGAATGTCGTTCAGCTCGCCGTCATTGGTTTCGCCCACCACCGCATTGACCGAGCGCACCTTCTCATTGCCCGGCTGCGCCAGGGTCCAATCCAGAATCGCGTCCATGCCGCGCGCCACGGCAAGCGTGTTGGTCAGCACGATGGGGGTTTCGATCTCGCCCAGCTCGGCGATCTGGGAAAGCCCCGCCGATTTGCCGAAGCCGTTCTCGACATAGATTCCGGCCGGCACCTTGTCCTGAAACAGATTGCCGCCATGGGGCAGGATCGCGGTGGCGCCGGTGCGGATGGATCTGCCTTCCACCAATGTCACCTGGCCCACCATCACGCCCGCCACATCGGTGATGGCGTTGAGCGGCCCCGGCTTCAGCACGCCCGGCGCGATGCCAAGGTCGCGCGCCCGCGCGCGCTCCGGCACGGTGCATTGCGCCGGGCTTTGCGCAAACGCGGCGCCCGCAGCAAGAACCAGCAGCGCCACGCCCAATCCTGTTCCCAAACATGGCCGCATCATCCTTATCCTTTATTTCGCCGGGCTCGCAGGCCCTGCAGGCTTGTCCAGCGCCGACGACGTGCCCGCAGGCGTGATGTAAAGCTTCTTCTCGCCATAGGCGGCATAGAGGTGAAGGGATTTCAGGATATTCATTCCGATGATGATGTCGGGCACATGCGTATTGTCGGGCTCGGCGATCCGCGAGCCGCCACCTGTGCTCTGGTGAAGCGAGTCGCTCATGCGGTCGGTCATGATGATGATCCTGGGGTTTTGGACGTTGACCCCGCCAAAGCTCAGGCTGGCGAACGGGTGAGAGTAATATTTCAAAAGCGGGTCGGCGCTGGAGGCGCCGATTTCCGGCGCGTCCGCCGATCCCGCCTTGATCCCCATGATGCGCCAGGCGGCCGTGTCGATCAGCATCGTGTCCGTCGCGCCGGTGTCGAGAACGGCATTCAGGGCATGCCCGTCCACGCTGACCGGCACGTCGAGATGCCCCGATCGCGTGTCCATCGGTATCACGGCGAGCGGCCGTTCCGGCCAATAGATCACGCGCCCCTCGCAATGATCGCGCGAAAAGATGTTGAGGCGCCGCCCGCCGAAATCGAAGTCGATGTCGCTTTGGGAGAAACTCGTCGGCGACACCAGGCCAGCCTCGCCTTCCTTCAATTGTCCCGCATAGATGAAGAAATAGAAATTTGTCGCGTGCGCGCTGCCAAGATCGAAAGTGTTCGCGATCGCCTGGGCGTTCGATGATTTGCCCGTGACACTGACGCTGCCGATCAGGTTGCCGCGCATTTTCAGGTCCAGCCGCTTGGCCGCGTCCAATGACAGCATGGTGAAGGGCGAGCCCGAATCCACGATCAGGTGCTCGGCATGGCCGTCGATCGTCACCGGCACGGTGAAGCGGTCGTCCCTGTCCATGGGCTCCAGCGCGACGCTGCTGACCAGGCCCAGCGGCTTGCAATCCGCGGCCTGGGCGGTATTTGCGGCCGCCAGGACAGCGGCCCATGCCGTGAAAGCAATTGTCGAAGCCCGCATCCACCCCCCTTTTTGGGTGTGCGCCAAGCCTAAAGATTCGCGGCAGGCCCTGCCAGCGGTCACAGCGGCAACATGGTGCAAATTTCAGATTGGCGAGTTGGCTTGGGGCGGAAGAAATCGGTTAAATTCGCGAAGTGCGGAACATGGAGAGAGAAATGACGGGATGTCCGAAACGATGGCTGATCCTTGGCGTGTTGCTGGCAGCGGGGGCAGCGCTTTCGGGCTGTGGCGCGGCCGATGAGATGTTCGATGGCGGCGGTTCCGCACCCGTGGCCCACGCCAACCCGCGCGACCAGGCGCGGGCGCGCTCCCTGCGCTGCGACGCGCTTCCCGACGAGCGCAACTGGCTCGATTGCTATTACGGCGCGGCGCAGCCGGTGCGCGCCGAGCTTTCCCTGCCGCCCGCGCCCGCCGCCCAGCAGGCGCTGGTGCCCGCGGCTTCGTGAGGCGGCGGCACGATGCAATCCCTGACCGGCCAGCTTCTGATCGCCATGCCGCAGATGGAAGACCCGCGCTTCGAGCATTCGGTGGTCTATCTGTTCGCGCATAGCGAGAAGGACGGCGCGATGGGGATCATCGTCAACAAGACCATCGGCGAGTTGACCGAAGAAGAGGTTTACGAGCATCTCGAGATCGAACCCAGCGTCGAAGCGGGCCGGGCGCGGCCGGTGCATTTCGGCGGTCCGGTCGGCACCGAACTGGGTTTCGTGCTGCACAGCGGCGACTATCGCGAGACTGGAACGGCGGGCCTGGCCCATGGCTTCGCGCTCACCACCAGCTTCGACATCCTGCGCGCGATGAGCAAAGGCAAGGGCCCGCGCCAGCATATCCTGGCGCTGGGTTACGCGGGCTGGGGGCCCGGCCAGCTGGAAGCCGAAATCCAGGACAATGGCTGGCTCCTGGTCGAGGCCGATACCGGCCTGGTGTTCGGGCCCGATGACGGCAGCAAATGGAGCCAGGCGCTGGCCAAGCTGGGCGTGAAACCGGAAATGCTGGCGGGCCGCGCTGGGCAAGCGTGACCCGCGGCGCGGCGGCTTTAACGCCGCAGCCATGTTCCCGCGCGAAGCCGATTGTCCCTCCGGCACGTTCCCTACCAGGAGCGTTATGGAGTTTCATGCCCATGAAGTTGCCTGTGAGATTGCTTGCCGCGTCGCTGATGCTCGCATCCGCCGCGGTCGCGGTTCCCGCCTGGCCCCAGCCCTTGCCGGACCGGGTGCTGGCCAATGGCGACGACACCATCGTCAGCGGACGCGCCCATGTCTATTTCGGCGCGCTGGGCACTTATATCTATGTGCGCCGGCCCGAGTCTGACGCCGTGATCGCGGGCTTTGTCCCGTTCGGCGACAAGGATGCCTTTCCCGATCTGGCGGAGCTTGATGGCCGGCGCGTGCGGCTTCACGGCGTTGTCGCGCTGGACGGTATGCCGCTGATCACGCTCACCGGCCGCGATCAGCTGGAAGTCGTCGGCTGATGCGGCGGGCCTGATCGGGCTTGAACGCCGCCAGTCCTGGCCGCGCGGGCGGTCAAGCGGTTGCCCGTCAATCCCGGCCGTCCTAGGTTTCGGCCCGCATGCCGGGGTCAGGGCCGTTGGATCAGCAGGATTGGATCGTGCGCGCGGCCCAGCCTTTTGCGGTCTGGCAGAACGGCTTCACGCCCGAAGAACTGGACACCATCGCGGCTTATGGCGAAACGCGGCGCCAGGAAAAGGGCGTGATCGAGCGCAAGGGCCAGATGGAAGCGGCCGATCCCATTCGCGTCACGCGGCTGGCCTGGATAGCCAACAATCCCGACACAAGCTGGATCTATGACCGGCTGTGGCGGATCGGCTATCACCTGAATCTGAAGACCTGGCGCTTCGACCTCACCGGCATTTCGGAAACGCTGCAATACACGATCTATGAGACGGACGAGGGCGGCCATTACGACTGGCACACCGACACCATCGTCACCGCGCCCATGCCCCGCAAGCTGTCGCTGTCGCTGCAGTTGAGCGATCCGGCCGATTATGACGGCTGTGTGCTGGAAGTGCGCGCCAACAACAGCGTCGATGCCGCGCCGGTCGAACGCGGCGCGGTGATCGCCTTTCCGTCCTATGTGCTGCACCGGGTGACGCCGGTTGCGCGCGGGCGCCGCGCCTCGCTGGTGTCGTGGATTTCCGGGCCGCTGTTTCGCTAAGCAGCGCGCCTGGGCCGTTTCCAGTACCCGGAATAAAACCGGTCCAGCATCGCAAAGAAGGCGGTTTCGAATTCCGCCAGCCGTCCGTCACCAGACGCCGCCGCATGGGTCATCAATCCCGCCAGGGTCGCAGGCGGTAGATCGGGCATCGGCTGGTTGAACAGCGCGGTCTGCCAGGCATCGTCCAGCAGCCGGGCATAGACGTGGTTGACGCAGCCCTGCGCATGGCCCGGATGGGTGCCGGCGCGCCATTCATCGACGCAGTCATAGGGGCTGGAAGGCTTGATCGTCTCGGGCCGCGACCAGTCGGTGTCTTCGTTCACATAGTTGGGATAGAAGCGCACATCGCCCGCGGCCCCGCAATCGACATGGAACTGGCTGTAGAGAATCCAGGCATGCGCGATGACGAGGTGCCAGAAGAAGGCGTCATCCCGCAATGCCGGCACCAGCCTGGTGCGATAGTTGAAATCGTTGGGGAAATAATCGTAATGGCGCAGATAGTTTTTGAACAGCGGCCAGCGCTCGCGGAAGATCTTGCCGAAGCGCACCACATGGGCATAGGTGCCGCACATGTCCGCGCCTAACACATCAAGATCGTCCGCATCCAGCTTGGTCACCATGTGGCGGATATCGCCGAGCGTTCCCAGGAACGCCGCATCCTCATAGCCGAACGGATTGTTGGCATCGGCCCACGGCACCCAGATCTTGTGCGCCAGCACGGGCGCGGGCATTTCGATGCCGTTGGGCGCGGTGCGGGAGACGGGCGCGCACAGGCGATCGAAATTCATGATCTTGTCGCGGAGCAGCCGGGCCGTGGCGATGAAGTCGGGCCGGGTTTTCAGGACCAGCGCATCCTCGTCGTTCAGCAGCTTCAGCCCGGCATCCAGGTTCGTCACCTGATAGGCCACGCCGCGCTGGGCGGCGTTGCCGTTGGCGCCGGGTTGCGGCACGCGGGTGAGCTTGATGTCGCTCATCCAGGACAGCGGCGCCAGCCACGGGTCCAGTTCCGGGCTGTCCCAGCTGACGTAATGGATGTGGCGGATCACGCCGTCGAAACGCAACGCGCGCAGCGGCGCCAGGCTTTGCTCCAGCACGACCGGCGATTTGACGAATCCGGTGACGATGACGTCGGTGGGTCTCATGGCGAAAGGGATCAAAGCCCAATCCCTGTTAAGCCCGCGTTAGCCAGTTTTCCGGGCGGCCCGCCAAGGGCTTAACGGGGCGCGGCATGGGTATGAGGCGCCGCTGGCATAAGCGGTCTTTCATGCGGCCTGATGGAAGGCTTAAAGGGGCCGGGCATATAATTTTGTCGTCATGAGAGGAGGGATCATGAAACATCCCGCTCTTCTGTCGCCGATGCTTCCTACGGCGCGCCCATGCCGGGTGCGACCGCGCCTTGAACGATAGTGGTGCCGTCGGCACCGACATCCAGCCCTTGGGCGCGCAGGTCGTTCCATCTCTTCATGGGCAGGCAGACCTTGGGCCCCATCATGCGGGAATCGGCGCGCTGTTGCGGCGGCCGGCAATAGATCGCGTCGTCGCCGCTGGCGGCTTTGGCCCCCGTGTCGCCGCCCGGATTGGTCGGCGCCGCCGTCTGCGCCAGGGCCGGAAAAGCCAGAAGCATCATAGTCAATGAAAAGCCAAGCTTTGTACTGCTGCTCATAACGATGTCTCCCCTTCCTCGTCTCTCCAACATTTTCAAAGCGCTGCCTGCAGCCAGTGGCCGAAATTGAACCGGTAACAGCCGGTGTCGAAATACCGGCAGCTGTAATTGTCGGGCGGCGTATAGTCAT
>DATKPL010000279.1:0-7168 GCA_035524155.1 Rhizomicrobium sp. | reverse complement strand
GGAAGCTCATCACCGCGCATCTGAGATTGGTCTGCGACTGGTCGCCGGAAAGCGAGAGCCCCAGGGCGGAAAGGACATTGACGCCCATCCATTCGGCCAGGGATTTCTTCATCGTGCCTTGCGGCACCACCGCGGTGACGGTGCCGTTGGCGCTGGCGGCCACCTTGTGCACCGATGCGCCCGCGCCTGCGAGTTGGGCGCGCGCTTCCACCAGGCCCGACAAAGGCTTCTCGCTGCCCTTGATGAAATGCTCCATATGGATGTCTGTGATCCGCGCATCCATCCTGGTGAGCGGCACGTCTTTGCGCGCGTCGATGGTCAAGGCGCCCGACAATTTGCCCTGGGTAAAGGCGAAGGCCAGCGGCTTCAACGTCATCACGCCATTCTCGATGCTGATATGGGTGGAAAGGCCGCGCAGGGGGAAATCGCGGCTTGTGATGGCGTCGGCATCATAGTCCACCTCGCCATTGACCTGGCGCAGTTCACCGGTGTGCAAGGTCACGTCGGGCAGAAGCATGTTGCCTGTCTCCGCCGGGGTCTTGCCGCCGCGGAACAGACTGCCAAGATCGTCGAAATCCAGCACGCGTGAGGAGATATGCCCCTTGAGGCCGGGAAGCGGTCCCGACGAATCCACGGTGACATAACCATGGATGTCCGACTTTCCGACCACGCCGACAAGATCGTTGATGCTGTAGAATTTCCCATCTCGCTTGAGCGTGCCGCTCAGATGATAGGACGGCGTCGCCGGCAGCGGGACGCCGGTAAGGTAATAGAGTTCGGAGAGCGTGCGTCCCGTCGCCGTGACGTGACCGCCCCATTGGTCGAGATGGAAAGGATGGAGAACCTGGCCATCGATGATGGCGTGGGTGGGACCAGCCTGGACATCGGCCTTGAACGCATAGGGCTTGCTCTGGTCCACATGGATCAAGGGTCCGCCCGAAACCGTGGCTGTGAATTTGTTGGCGTTGAGCGTGCCGTCGCCATTGAGATGGAAAGCGGCGCCCTGCCCGCCGGCCTTTTCTTCCGATGAGACGATCCCCTGGAATTCAAGGCGCCGAACCGCATCATCGATCTCGACATGACCGTTGTTGATCATGAAGCGCTGGATGGGCGGAATCTCGAGCGGTTTGCCCGTGCCATCCCAGTTGGTGCGCCCGTCGGCGAGCCGCACCAGCAAGAAATTCGGATGATCCAGTTCCACCAACGGCAGAACGAGATGGCCGAACAGAGCCGGCCAAAGGCGGAATTCGATCCGGGCATGATCGAGGCGCGCGCCTTGCGGCTGGGACGAAACCAGCCACGCCGGATTGCCGATAATGAGGTCGTTGACCGCGATGCGGGGTTGCCAGCGAAACAGATCCACCTTGAGGTCGCCCAGAATCTGAACCTCGCGGCCATAGCGGCGGCTCAGATAATGCGAGATCGGCCCCCGCATCAGATTCCAGTCCAGGAAATAGAGCGTGATCAGGAGGGCGACCAGAAACGCCGCCAGGACAGTGATGGTCCAGCGCGCGAAGCCTGCACGGGTAAATTCAAAGTCCCGGAAATCCCCCAGCACCAGGTCATGCCAAAGATGGTGCCAGCGAGACGTTTCCGTGTGTCGAACCAAGGACATAGCGCCTCCCTTCAAGGCAAACGCATAAGAGGCTGAATGCGCTTCACAAAAATTAGGAAACGGGCTGAAGTTCCCATGCGTTGAAACCCAGGTTCCAGGGCAGAGCGGATGAAGCGTTTCCGGCATGGGCATCTCATTGGGATGCTGAAAGAGGGCTTTACCGCCTTCGTGGACGACAATGCGCTCAGCCGGGGCGCGGCCATCGCCTTTTATGCCGTCACCGCCATCGCCCCGGTCCTGTTTGTCGCCACCGCCATTGCGGGCCTGGTGCTGGGCCCCAAGGCGGCGTCAGCCGCGGTCCATTACCAGCTGCGCAAGATGATGAGCGCGCAAAGCGCCGACCTGGTGCAGAACGCCATCATCCATGTGCGCGGCGTCCATCACAGCATCCAGGGCAGCCTGATCGGCCTTCTCGCCCTGGTCGTCACCACTTCGGGCGTCTTCACCGAAATGGAAGACGCGCTCAACGTGATCTGGAAAGCGCCACGGCACGAATCCTATCTGTACCAGCTCCTGCGCGGGCGGGTCCTCAGCCTGGGCCTGGTGGTGGTGCTGGGCTTCCTCTTCATGGTGTCGCTGGTGGTGGCGTCGGGAGTGGGCCTGATCGGCCGTTTCCTCAATTTCGACACCGTGCACAGTCCGTTCGTGACGGACGTGATCAATCCCATCATGTCCTTCGTGATGATCTCGCTTCTGTTCGCGCTGATCTACAAGGTGATGCCCAACAAAAGACTTTACTGGCGCGACGTCGTCCTGGGCGCGATGGGAACCGCGCTCCTGTTCCTGGGCGGACAGGCCCTGATCTCGCTCTATATCTCGCGTTTTCTGGTCGCCAACATCTATGGCGCGGCGGGGGGCGTGATCGTCCTTCTGGTCTGGGGTTATTATTCGGCGCAGATATTCCTTTTAGGCGCCGAATTCACCAGAGTTTTCGCCTACCATTACGGCAGCCAGCGACAGCACCCTTAAAGATTGTTCGCCAGGAGATCGTGCGCCGTGGGAATGAACTGGGCGGCTTCGGTTTCGGCGGCCGTGATATCGCCGGAAGCCATGACCTTTTCCAGCTGCGCGGCGCGCGACTGCGCCTCGGTGTCGCCGGCGCGCGACGCCACCAGGTACCATTTGAGCGCGCGTTCCGCATTCTGCTTCACGCCGTCGCCGCGCTCATAGAGCACGGCGAGGTCGAACTGCGAATCCTTGTAGCCCTGCTCGGCCGCGCGATTGAACCAGGCCGCCGAGCGCTCGGGATCCTGGTCGGTGCCCCGGCCCTGGGCATAGGCGATGGCCAGATTGTGCATCGCCTTGATATTGCCACGCAGCGCAGAGGCTTCGAACCAATGGAAGGCCTGCACCGGATCCGCGGCAACGCCGTCGCCGGCCTGATAAAGAGCGCCCACCAGATATTGCGCCATCGGATCGCCTCGCTCGGCCGCAGCCAGCGCCCAGCGCCCGGCCGCTTCGTGATCGGCGGCATAATGCTGGCCGCGCAAATAGGCGAAGGCCACCACGGTCTGGTCGCGCGGATCGCCGCTGTCGGCCAGTGCGATCACGCGGCCGAACGCCTGCGCGGTTTCGCGATGGCTCAAGCCGCCCGCGGTTTCGGACGCGCCGGCAACGGTGCCGAGCGCAAGCGCGGTCATGGTCAAGGCAGCGGCGCAGCTGACCGCGGCCCACGCCATCCAGCGCGGCGCGCTTTTGCTCCTGGGCGACTTCGGCATCGCGGGTACCATGGAATTCGCGGCGCGGCGCGCCTGGGTGAGAAAATCGCCGATAGGCTTTTGTGCCTCTCCGGTTTCTCCATGAATCATTGCCGGCTCGGCGATCGAGACCGGCGCAGCCGGAGGCATGACGGATTCATGCGCGGGCTCTGACATATGCGGCGGCGCGGAGGCAGCTTCGCGTGTCTCGCAGGCCGCCAGTCTTTCTTCCAGAAGGGCGATGCGGCGCATGAGATCGCGTTCGGTTTTCTCCTGGCGCGCTTCCAATTGCCCCAACGCGCGCTCGAATACGCGCAGGCGGCGCTCCAGCCAGGCATCCACGGCGGGTGTGGCGTCCGGGTCGGCAACATCGGCGCCAGGCGGATTCGAAATCCGCTCCAGTTGCGCCTTCGGCTGAGCCGTTTGGTCGGCGCGCAGATCCTGTTCCTGGTTTTCCATGACCCTCAAGCCCCGTGACACGGGAGAAGGCTAAGAGCCAGGGCGTTACCAAACGCCCAATAAATCCCTGCAATTTAAGGAATTATTCAGCCGGTTGCGGCCGCCGCGCGGGGGCCGGGCGGCCGGTCATCCGCATAAGGAGCAAAATGCCTGCAATGGTGGCCAGATAGGCCGCCACCTGGGCGCCGTCGGGCGCCTGGACGTACCCCACCAGGGTGTGGAGCAGCCGCCCGGGAATGGAATCCTCCTTGAGCAGCCATGACGTGTCCCAAAGCGTTGCCGACCAGAGATTGAGATAGCCGCCATTCTGCAGGAACAGCGCGGCTTGCGCCGCCATGCCGGCCGCGAGCAACGTGATCAGGCCCGACGTGACCTGAAACAGGCGTCCCGCCGGAATGGTGAGAAGACCAAGATACATCAGCGCGGATACGGCCGCGCCCGCCGCCAATCCCAAGGCGCCACCCGCGAGGAGACCGGCATTGGAAACACCGCCTTGGGCGGCGATGCCATAAAGGAACAGCACCACTTCGGAACCTTCGCGCAGCACCGCCACGCCCACCACCACGCCCAGCGCCGCCAAGGTTCGCTTGCCGGTGACGACGTCATGGCCTGCCGCTTTCAACTCGCGCGCCATCTCGCGGCCATGGCTCGCCATCCAGACATTGTGCCAAGTGAGCATCATCACCGCCAAGATCAGGATCGAGGCATTGAACAATTCCTGGCCCGAGCCCTGAAACAGGGATGCAAGACCGCCGGCAAAGGCGGCGACCAGGCAGGCGCCCAAGACGCCCGCCGACACACCCATCGACACCGCGAGATTGCGCCTCGGCACGCCCTGGGTCGCGGCCAAGACGATACCCACGATCAAACCGGCTTCGATCACTTCACGGAAAACGATGAGCAGCGCGGAGAGCATTATTTGGCCACCACCACGCCTTGCGCGGTCGAGGAATGATATTCGCCCATGAAGGGGTAACGGCCCGGCGCCAGCGCACGGATGCGGACATTGCCGCTGGAATTGCCGGCCACCACTTTCTCCACCTGCAAAGCGGTGGAGTCGAACTCCTCGGCGGTCGCGTCCTTGTTGGTGAGCGCGATCACGGATGGCGTATTGGCCTTCACATGAATCTCGGCTGGCGAGAATTTGTGGTTCTGCAACGTCACCGGAATTGGCGCGTCGGCGAAAGCCGGCGCGGCGATCAACATGGGAAGAACGAAGAGAAGCGTGCGTTTCATTTGTTCCTGCTCGGATAGGCAAAGGTCCAGTTCACAGTGATGGGTTTCCACCAATCGGGCACGCCCGAGGCCTTGTCGGTGTGACGGATGAAGCCGTGACTGGTGGGCGGCCAGATCGTGTAGGTGAGATGGTAAGTCCCCGGCCCCGCCATGTCGGTGTTGTTGGCGTAGTGCGGACCGTCTTTTGCCGTCATGGGAAAAAGGATGCCGGTCTTCTTGAAGACCTTGTCGCCGTCCTTGGTCAGTTCATAGTGGATGTCGAGATAAGGGATCCAGGAATCCTCGGCAAAGCCATGCGTCTCGTCCCTGGTGGCGTGGATATCGGCTTCCAGATGCACACTGTCCTTCGACATGCCCATGCCCTGGGGCATGCGGTCCATTTCGACACCGGTGAGATAGTTGGGAACGATCTGCATCCCATCCTTCACCACCGGCTCGCCGATATAGAATTCCTGCACCGCCAAGGCCGGAACGGTGAGCAACGACAGGATACCGAGGATCAGGAAAGGTCTGGACATGGAGCCGGTGGATAAGTTCCACCCAGCTTATAACTGCAACTCATTCTCATGTACAGGCCGAAAGTCGGGGATTGAGAAAAAGTAAGGCGCCGCCGGAGCTTGGCAATCAGTCGGGACGAAGGGCCCTGAGCAGGAAGCGGGTGAGATTGTCGGCCAACATCTTGCGGCATTGCTGGGCCTTGGCGCATTCCAGCGCCGCCTGGTGCAAAGCACCCGCCACGGCCTGGCCGATGATCCCCGCATGATACGAGGTGCAAGCCCTGCCCTGTGCCGCGGCGGCGCGGATGATCTCGCCCCACTCTTCACCCCAACGCGCGGTCAGGGACACATCGGGACCGCCGCCGGCATCGATCACCGCCGCATCCGTCATGGCGGCGCGCAGCACGCCGGGATGGCTGTCGGAATACTCGTAGATCGCGTCCAGGGTGGCCGCGATCGCCTCTTCCAGGCTTTGGCCGGAACCGCGGACGCCGCGGATATGAACGTTCATCTCCTCGCGCGCCTCTTCGACGAAAGCGAGGAAACAGGCGCGCTTGTCGGGATAATGGAGATAGAAAGTGCCATGCCCCAGCCCCGCCTCGCGGGCGATATCCTGGGGACGGGTCGCGTCATAGCCACGCTCGACGAACAATTTGCGCGCCGCGCTTTTGATCTTGGAGAGGCTTTCGGGTTTGCGCCGCGTGCGGGGGGCGGCCGCGTCGTCGCTGGAATTCGCCATAGCGCTGGTCATGGCGGGCGACTTTCAGGATGCGGGGGCCCTTCGTCAACCGAGGCGGCCTTTTGGTCGCATAGGAACCCGTAATGGCCCCCGAAATACCCGCCTAAGTGTTCTACCGGATGGCCGGGCATGTCGGACGTAAAACCCGGCCAAATCCAGGCGATTTGGCCGATAGACCGTAGGCGGAGTTTCCTGAAAGGTCAAGAAAATCAACGCGCAATCCTCTCGCCGACGTGAGGTTTAAGACCCTGTTAACGCTACAATGTTAGGAATTTTGGCGTTCCCGATTTGGGAATCCGCATTCGAGGGGCTTGTGGGGCTTACCGCGCACGACATGAGCGATATGGGCAGGCTCGCCCAGCTCGCGATGAATCCGAAAGACCGCGCCAGCCGCGAAGAGATATTTCTCGCGGTGGCGTCGCTTTATCGGATTCAGGGCGCGGAGCTGAACGGCCGCGAACGCGATCTCACGCGCGAAATCCTGCGCCGCCTCACCCGGGATGTGGAAATGGCGGTGCGCATTGCGCTCGCCGAGAGACTGGCGGACGACATCACCGCGCCGCACGATCTTATCCTGCTTCTGGTCGATGACGCGATCGAGGTCGCGCGGCCGTTGATCTTGCGCAGCCCCCTTCTCTCCGAGCGCGACATGCGGAACGTGATCGCCAAGGGCCAAGTCGGTCATCAGGAAGCCGTGGCGGCGCGATCCCATATCGGCATTCCCGTCACCGATGCCTTGGCGCAATGCGAGGCCGAGTCCGTGCTGGTCACGCTGGTGCGCAACGCCACCGCAAAAATCTCCGAATCCGCTTATCGCCTCTTGGTCGAGCGCTCCCGCGCCATTACCGGGCTCAGGGAACCGCTTTTGCAGCGTGACGACCTGCCGGTCGAACTGGCCCATCTGATGAGCAGCTGGGTTTCCGAC
>DATKPL010000278.1:0-9055 GCA_035524155.1 Rhizomicrobium sp. | reverse complement strand
CGCGGGCAAGGTGAAGCGAAAGGTCGAGCCGTTTCCGGGGCGCGAGACCATGCCGATTTCCCCGCCCATGGTTTCGACCAGGCGCTTGGAGATGGCCAGGCCCAGGCCCGAACCGCCGAAGGTGCGGGCATGGCGGGAATCGGCCTGGACGAATTCCTGGAAAATATCCTGGCGTTTTTCGACGGGAACGCCGACGCCGGTATCGCGCACTTCCACGGCGAGAAACGGCTTGCCGCGGCCTTCCGCCATCGCCAGATGGATGCACACGCCGCCCTGCGCCGTGAATTTCAGGGCATTGCCCGCCAGATTGGTGAGCACCTGGCGAAGCCGCATCTCGTCGGTGCGGATCGCCCTGGGCACGTCTTTCGCCACCACGGCGACCAGCTCGATATTCTTGGCGTGAGCGCGGGGCGCCAGCAGCTCGGCAATGCCGCCCACCAGGGCGCGCACATCCACGTCGTCTTTTTCCAGGGTCATCACGCCGGATTCGATCTTGGAGAAGTCCAGCACATCGCCGATCAGGGTCAGCAGGGCTTCGCCCGCCTGGATGATCGCTTCGGCATAGCTGCGCTGGTCCGGCTTCAAGTCGGTTTCCAGAAGCAGCTTGCCCATGCCCAGCACGCCGTTCATGGGGGTGCGGATCTCGTGACTCATGGTGGCAAGGAATCCGGACTTGGCCTGGCTGGCGGCCAGGGCGCGATCGCGCGCCCCTGTCAGCGTTTCCACCAGGGCCTGATAATGGGCACCGCTTTCACGGAGTTGTGCGTTCGCCGCCACCGCTTCGCACAGGGAGGCATCCAGCCGCGCTGCCGTTGCGCGCAGATCCTTTACCTGCTGCGTGAGGAATTTCTCTCGCGCGCGGGCCGCCCGCAGGAGAGCCGCCAACAATGTGGTTCCAAACAGCAGCGAGGCGCATATGCATGCCAGCGAAAGAGGCGTGAAACGGCCGGCCAGGATCGCGACGCCAAGCGCCGCCCCGAAAAACCCGCCGGCTGCCGTGCCAACCAGGATTTTACCGACCAGGATTCTGCTGGACCGTGCCATCTGTTCCGCCTTGGCCGATCCTGCCGTCCAGACCCCTGCAAAACTCCTAAACCGGTGGAGATTTGGCGCGACAGACTGACCCTGGGGCGCCCCGGAACTGACATAATAGCTTTGCAAATCAATGATTTACATGTGGGCCTGCAATTCACTGCAAGGCTGTCACAAAAGCTTTGCAGAACTGTGATGTTCGTGGCGTGAGAGCCATGTGAATTGGCGCCCACGCACCTCGCAGGCTTCCCGTATTTTATGGCCGATATCGCCTTGACCGAAGCAGACGCCACTGCCAACCGGGCCGCGAGAGCCGAAACCACGCGGCGGGCCGGCCGCGGCGATGCGCGCTTCCATGTGCTCACCTGGCTGGCGGCTGCCGCCGTCCTCCTGGTTTTCCTGGGCGTGATCGCCTCGCTGGTGATCGGCTCAATCCCGGCCTTCAAGGCGTTCGGTTTTTCTTTCCTTTGGACCAGCGCCTGGGACCCGACATCGAACGCGTTCGGTGGCCTGCCTTCGATTTACGGCACCTTGGTGACCTCGGCCTTGGCCATGCTTTTGGCGCTGCCGATTGGCATCGGCGTGGCGATCTTCCTCACCGAATTGTGCCCGCGCCCGCTTCGCCGCCCCATCGGCATCGCCATCGAGCTTTTGGCGGGCATCCCCTCGATCATTTACGGCATCTGGGGCCTGTTCGTGTTCGCGCCCTGGTTTCAAGGGCACTTCCAGCAGCCCATCATTGATGCCACGGCGGGCATTCCCCTGATCGGCACCCTGTTCGGCGGCGCGCCGTATGGCATCGGCATCTTCACCGCCGGGCTGATCCTTTCGATCATGATCCTGCCCTTTATCTCGGCGGTGACGCGCGATGTCTTCGAGACCGTGCCCACCATGCTGAAGGAAGCGACCTATGGCCTGGGCTGCACCACCTGGGAAGTGATGTGGCGGGTGGTGTTGCCCTATGCCCGCTCCGGCGTGATCGGCGGGGCGATGCTGGCCCTGGGCCGCGCTCTCGGCGAAACCATGGCTGTCACCTTCGTGATCGGCAACGCGCACACGGTGGCGCCTTCGCTGTTCGCGCCGGGCACGACGATTTCCGCCACCATCGCCAATGAATTCACCGAGGCAACGGGCGCGCTTTACACATCGTCACTGATTTTCCTGGGCCTGATCCTGTTCTTCATCACCTTTGTGGTCCTGGCCTTCGCGCAATGGATGCTGCTCACGCTTGAGCGGCGGGCGGGCGCGAAATGATCGTCTCCAAAGGTCTCTATATCCGCCGCCGCATCGCCAACAGCGTCTTTATCACCTTGTCGATCGGCGCCGCGCTGTTCGGCCTGATCTGGCTGGCCCTGATTCTTTCGGCCCTGCTGTCGCAAGGGGTGACTGCACTCTCACCCATGCTCTTTACCCATTCGACGCCGCCGCCCGGCCAGCCCGGCGGACTTTTGAACGCCATCATCGGCAGCGTGCTGATGAGCGTTCTGGCGGTGGTGCTGGGCACGCCCATCGGCCTCTTTGCCGGCACCTATCTGGCCGAATATGGCAAGCATACCAGCTTCGCCTTTGTCGTGCGCTTCGTGAACGACATTCTTCTGTCCGCGCCCTCCATCGTCACCGGTCTCTTTATCTATGAGATCGTGGTCCTGCCGATGGGCCATTTCTCGGCCTGGGCCGGCACTCTGTCCTTGATGGTGATCGTGATTCCCGTGGTGGTGCGCACCACCGAGAACATGCTGATCCTGGTGCCCAATGGCTTGCGCGAAGCCGCCAGCGCATTGGGCGCGCCGATGAGCTTTGTGATCCGCTCTGTCACCTGGAAAGCGGCGCAGGCAGGCATCGTCACCGGGGTGCTTCTGGCGGTGGCACGCATTTCGGGCGAAACCGCGCCGCTCCTCTTCACCGCGCTCAACAACCAGTTCCTCACCACCAACCTCAACGCGCCGATGGCGTCATTGCCGGCGGTGATCTTCCAATTCGCCCTGTCGGCCTATGACGATTGGCATCGCCTGGCTTGGGCGGGCGCTTTGCTGGTGACCGCCACGGTGCTGCTGCTTTCAATCGTTGCCCGCCTGCTGGAAACCAAACGGAACTGAGACATGGATACCGCGGCCACAAACGGCGCCAAGCCCAAGATCGATATCCGCGATCTGTCCTTTTATTACGGCGAGAGCAAGTCGCTGAAGAACATCACCTTGCCGTTGCACGACCGCAAAGTGACCGCATTCATCGGCCCGTCGGGCTGCGGCAAGTCCACCTTGCTGCGCGCCATCAATCGCATTTACGAGCTTTATCCCCGCCAGCGCGCCGAAGGCACCATCACCCTGGACGGCGAGGACATTCTCCAGATCAAGGACCTCAATCTGTTGCGCGCCCGCATCGGCATGGTGTTCCAGAAGCCCACGCCGTTCCCCATGTCGATCTATGACAATGTGGCGTTCGGCATCAAATTGTACGAGCGCCTGCCGCGGTCCGAGCTGGACGGCCGCGTCGAGGACGCGCTCACCCGCGCCGCTCTCTGGACCGAAGTGAAAGACAAGCTGCACGCTTCGGGGCTTTCGCTTTCAGGCGGCCAGCAACAGCGTCTCTGCATCGCCCGCACCGTGGCGACCAGGCCGGAAGTCATTCTGCTGGACGAACCCTGCTCTGCGCTCGATCCCATCTCGACCGCCAAGATCGAAGAGCTGATCGACGAATTGTCGGCCGAATACACGATCGTGATCGTGACCCATAACATGCAGCAGGCGTCGCGCGCCTCGGACTACACCGCCTTCATGTATCTGGGCGAGCTGGTCGAATATGGCGCGACCGAGAAAATCTTCACGGCGCCTGACAACAAGCGGACCGAGCAATACATCACGGGCCGGTTCGGTTAGAGCGCGCCTATAAAGCAAAATAATCCGACGCCACCGTTTCGTCGGCGCGCGGGCCGCGCGACAAGGCGTTGAAGAGAAGGCTCAACACAATCGCCACCGCCAGATTGAGGGTGAGTGCGATCAGCGCGGCATAGCAGGGCACCGCCACGCCAAAAATATGCAGCACATAGATCGAGCTTTTAAGCCCCAGGCTCCAGGCCATCGCCGTGCCCGCCGCGATACCGCACGCCCAGCCCATCATAAGCGCGATGGGATGCAGCACGCGCGTGAACAGCGCCACGAGCACGGCGGGTACCGTCTGGCAGATCCAGATGCCGCCCAACAGCTGGAGTTCGATGGCGTAGGAGCTTTTCAGCGCCAGCACGAAGAACAGCGCCCCCAACTTGGCGACAAAAGCTATGATCTTTGCGACCTGGGCTTCGCGCCGGGGCGTGCAATCCGGATCGATAAAGTCGCGATAGATGTTGCGGCTGAACAGGCTGCCGCAGGCAATCGACATGATCGCAGCGGGCACCAGCGCGCCGATGCCGATGGCGGCGAACGCCACGCCCGCGAACCAGTTAGGAAACATGGTGAGGAACAGCGCGGGCACGGCGAAATTGTTGCCGAAGCGATCGAAGTCGGCGGCGAAGGCGGGCATCGCCTTCACACCGGCCGCCACCGCCATGAAACCCAGGAGCGCCACCAGCGCCAGCGCAATGGAATAGATCGGCAGGATGATGGAATTGCGCTCGACCGCGACGCGGCTGGACGACGACAGCATGCCGGTAGTGGCATGCGGATAAAGAAACAGCGCCAGCACCGAGCCCAGCACCAGCGAGGAATAGGCGAAGCCCGCGCCCAGATTGTGCGCATCGCCGTGCGCCAGCAGCAGCGTCTTGGGATCGAGGCTGGCGAAAATCTTGCCATAGCCGCCCAGCTCGATGGGGATCACCACAATCGCCGCAATCACCGTCGAATAGACCAAGACGTCCTTGACGATGGCGATCAGGGCGGTGCCGCGCAAGCCGCTGGAATAAGTGTAAAGCGCCAGCACCAGGAACGCGATCAACAGCGGCAGATCGGGAATCGCGGAAAGGCCCGGCAGGCTCTGGATGCCCAAGGCCGCGATCACCACCTGAAGCCCGAACAATTGCAGCGCGATATAGGGAATGGTGGCGGCGATGCCGGTCAGCGCCACTGCCAGCGCCAGACTCTTTGAGCCGAAGCGCCCGCGCACGAAATCGGCCGCGGTGATGTAGCCGTGACGCTGCGCCACCGACCACAGCCGCGAGAAGCCGACGAACAGCAAGGGATAGGCCAGCATGCCATAGGGGATGGCGAAGAAGCCGGCTGCGCCCGCGCCGAACATCAGGGCGGGCACGGCCACGAATGTGTAGGCGGTATAGAGATCGCCGCCGAGCAGGAACCAGGTGACCCAGGTGCCGAAGCGCCGCCCGCCCAGGCCCCATTCGATCAGTTGCGAAAGATCACCTTTGCGCCAGCGTGACGCCAGCAAGCCAAGCCCCGCAACACCCGCGAACAATATCAAGAACACCGTCAGCGTGACGGGATCCGCTTTAAGCCCCATGCCCCCCAATTCCTCTTATTTCTTGACCTGCGTGGTGGTGACCGGTCCCATGCCCACCAGCTCCAGCAGCGCTTCGCCATCCTTGGCGCCGTCGAAATGCACGGTGTTGGCCAGGTCGGTGACCACGCTGCCTGCCGGCATGGGATAGGTCTTGTCGGTGTCGAAGGTGTCGCTCGAACTCACCCACCAGGTGCCCGACAGCACATAGGCATAGCGGTCGGTGTTGTGGAAATGCGGGCGGCTGAAATTGCCCGGATGCCAGCGGATCAGGATGCCGTAAATGCCGGGCTTGTCGGGATCGCCGAAGATCACCGCCTGGTCCGAAGCCTTGCCCATTTTCCATTTGACGTCCTTGGGCGGGGTGAAAGTGATGTGGCTGGGATCGGGCACGGGGTAATTGTCGGCGGCAAACGCGGCGCCCGCCATCACCGCCAATGAAGCTGCTATCGCAAGACCGGAAAGACGCATCGCAAAGCCTCCCTTTGACCCGCGCCGATGCTAGGCGTTGGCGTTATTTGCGCAAGACCTCTTATTGATGTCCTACCGCTTGGCTACTTGAGGACGGTGAAACCATCTTTCTCGAATACCGCCCGCGCCTTGGGGGAGGACAGATAGGAGAGGAAGCCGCGCGCTTCGGGCTTGGCATCCTTGATCAAGGCGGCGGGATAGAGGATCGGCGCATGGCTGCCCGCGGGAAACACACCCACGATCTTCACACGGGGCTCGGCCTTGGCGTCGGTCTCATAGACGATCCCCAAAGGCGCTTCGCCCCGCGCCACATAGGCCAGCGCCACGCGCACATCCTCGGCATCGGCGAGATGGTCCGCCACGCTGTCCCACACGCCCAGAGCGGTAAGCGCCGCCTTGCCATATTTGCCCGCCGGTACGGCATCGGGATTGGCGATGGCCAGCCGTCCACCTTTGAGTGCGCCCAGAAGATCGAAATGCAGCGCGATGGCGATGGACGTCGCCGCATCCTTGGGCGCAATCAGCACCAGGCGGTTGCCCAACAGATTCTCGCGGCTGCCGGGCGCGATCAGGCCGTGTCTGTCCAGGTAATCCATCCAATCCAGATCGGCCGAGATGAAGATGTCGGCGCCGCCCGACGCCTCGATCTGGCGCGCCAGGGCGGATGACGCGGCGGCGGATACCGCAACGCTTTTGCCGCTTTGCGCCTGGTAGTCGGCGGCGATCTCTTTCAAGGCATCGGACAGCGACGCGGCGCCGAACACGGTGATATCGGCGGCAAGCGCAGGAACAGGCGCCAACGCCAGGAACAGGAACGCCAATAAGCGAAGGGATTTTATCAGCATGGAGCGTGCGCCTTCGTGATATTCCTTGAAGTATCACGTTTGGCGGCTGCCGGAAAACCCTTGCTCCTTTTGTCGTCCCTGCGTCAGATAGGGTCATGGCTGGGCTCTTCCTGCGACTTCCCATCGGCGATGCCGGCAATATCGGGCCGGGCAAGGCGCGTCTGCTGGAATTGATCGAGGAAACCGGTTCGATCCGCGCCGCGGCGTCGAAGATGAAGCTCAGCTATCGCCGCGCCTGGCTTCTGTTGCAGGATATCGAACGCATCTTCGGCGGCCAGATCCTGGAGCGGCGCACCGGCGGCAAGGCCGGCGGCGGCGCCGCGCTGAACGAGCGGGGCCGCGACATCGTCAAGCATTTCCGCGCGGCCGAGCGGCGCACCGCTCGCGCCATCAAGGCCGAGCTGGACGCGCTCAACAAATTGAAGACTTAGAGCGGGGAGCCGCGAACGCCCCGAGCAAGCGAGGGGCTAAGCTCTACGCCCAGCTATTACCAAACCCAGTCCCGCCAAGACGATCACGATGCCCGCGGCGGTGGGAATCCAGACCGTGTGATCTTCCTGCGAATTGATCTGCAGCGGGCCCGCTTTCAGCACCGGCTTGGTCTCGGTGAAGCTGAAATGGCCGAAGAACAGGGCGATCACGCCCACGACAATCAATACCGCTCCCAACAAGGTCAGGTTTTTCATGGTGCTCCTCCCATTGGCGGAGGAAACGGCCAAGGGAACCGGGAGTTCCCTCCGCGACCGCGCCTACAAACTGAACCGCACCCCCAATGCCTGGCTGGGACTCGAACGGGTCAATCCGACCGTGCCGTAGAACGAGACGCCGATGATGCCCATCATGCGCCACCTGATATAGGGGTTGAGGGTGAAATAGTCGGGTGCGCCAGCCCACGCGCTCTGGCTGTAATTGAGCAGGGCACCGCCGCCGATGCCCAAAAATTTGAAATCCGCGCCGGCCGTCGCTTGCGCGCCGCTGTGGAGCTTGACGGTGTTGATATCGCCGACCCATTCATAGCCGATCGAGCCGAACGTGGTGAGCCAGGGGAGCAAGGTGCGGTACAGATTCACCTGCGCGCCGTAATCCGTCTCGCCGGTGCCAAGACCGGCGGCGGCGGTGGGCAGCTTGATGGTGCCCGCCAGTTCGATGCGCGGCATGAACAGATTCTCGCGCCATAAAATGAACGCGGCACCGGCGGTGACATCACCCAGCCCGGAACGGTGTGTGGGTTCGCTGTTGGTTGGGGCCACGATCAGGGGAACGCCGAAATCGCCATCGAACCGGCCGGGGCCCTCGATATCGACATAGGGAACGGTTAATTGCAGGCGCAGCCGCTCGATCTGCAGCATGGCGGTGGCGGGAAGCACAAACACAGTGGTGCCCGTGGGGGTGCAGGTGGGCGAAAGCGATACGGCGCATTTGGCGCCATAATTGCCGGTCTCATAGTCAGCCCCGACCGTGAAGCCCCAATCGAAATTCTTGGAAGACGTGTTCGGCAGCGAGAGGGTCGCATCGGGCAATGTCTGGGCCAGGGTGGGTGACGCCGCAGCCGCCGCCCCCGCCAGTACCATCGCCCCAAGCGAAAGTCTCATAAGCAGCCAGTCCCGTGATTCGCGCGGCCCGAATATACCATTCGTCCGAATTTGCCCGGCCGCTTGCGACGGGAGTATCGTTGCGGCGTCGGCAGGGGGCTGAACATGACGCCTGTTTTTCGTCTTCTGGCATGCGCGGGAATTTCGATTGCCGTTCTGGGCGGCGCGGCCGCCGCCGCGGCGGATGCCGGTTGGAGCCCGCAGGCCGCCGCGCATTACCTGGATGCGCGCGAGGCGGATTGGCAGGCCTGGGACCGGCCGCACAAGGACCGCGACACGCTCTGTGTCTCATGCCACACCCAGGGGTCTTACGGGCTGGCGCGGCCCGGCTTGCACAAGGTGCTGAACGATCAAAGCCAGTCCCCGGCCGAGAAGGCATTTCTCGCCAGCGTGCAAAAGCGCGTCAGCCAATGGGCGCAGATGCAGCCTTTCTACAGCGACATTCCCTCGGGCGCGGGCAAGGAAATCGAATCCCACAATTCCGAAGCGGTGCTGAACGCGTTCATTTTGAGCAGTTACGACCGCTATTCGGGTCACCTCACCGACATCACCCGCACCGCTTTCGCCAATGCCTGGGCGCTGCAATCCCAGACCGGGCCGGATGCGGGATCCTGGGTCTGGCAGAATTTCGGCTTCGCGCCCTGGGAATCGGATGAGTCGCAATATCATTGG
>DATKPL010000277.1:0-5136 GCA_035524155.1 Rhizomicrobium sp. | reverse complement strand
TGGTTTCCCAAAGGCAAGTTCGAGGAAACCTCACGCACCGAGGACAAATATTGGCGGGGCAAATGGAAAAGCGGCCGCCTGGAAGTGGGCTTTTACGCCAAGGGGGCCGGCAAGGCGCAGATCGCGCTTCAGTCCAACAAGCTGGCCAGCCAGGATATGGTGGAAAAAGAACGCGCCCTGTGGAAGAAAGCCATGGACAGGCTCCAGGCGATTATCGAAACAAGGCCCTGATGCAGTTGCAGCTTTCCTCCTGGCCGGAGGTCGAGGCCTATCTGGCCCGCTCCAAGGCCATCCTCATCCCCATCGGTTCGACCGAGCAGCATGGCCCGAACGGGCTTCTGGGCACCGATGCGCTCTGTCCTGAGATCATCGGAAGGCGCGCGGGCGACGAGGCGGGCATCCTGGTCGGTCCCACCTTCAATGTGGGCCAGGCCCAGCATCACATGGCGTTTCCCGGCACCATCACGCTCAAGCCGTCCACCATGATCGCCACCATGGTGGATTGGAGCGAGAGCCTGGTGCGTCATGGCTTTGAAAGGATCTACTGGCTGAACGGCCATGGCGGAAACATCGCCACCATCACCGCCGCCTTCTCGGAAATTTATCACGGCGTGACATTTGCTCCCGGGAATCCAAGCGCGGGCGCAAACCGCCCACCCCTGCGCTGTCACTTGCGCAATTGGTGGGAATTGCCGGGCGTGATGGATTTGTGCCGCGAGCTTTTTCCGGTGGGCGAGGGCAGCCACGCCACGCCGTCTGAAATTTCTGTAACCTATTTTGCATACCCCGAAGCGGTAAAAAACGTCGCCATGTCACCTCGAATCGCGCCCACCGGGCCCATCCGCGATGCCGAAGATTTTCGCCGCCGCTTTCCCGATGGCCGCATGGGCTCCGACCCGTCCCAGGCCAATATCGAGGCGGGCCGGCGGATTGTCGAAGCGGCGGTCGAAGCGGTGATTTCGGAATTCCAGCAATTCGAAGGCCAGTGACCGAGTTCAGCAAGCGAGAGTTCCGTGAGCGACGATTATCTTTTTTCCCTCCCGCAGCCCTTCATCGCCATCCAGGGCAATGGCAAGCGTTTTCCCGTCCGCCGGGTCTGGTGCGTGGGGAGGAATTACGCCGCCCATGCCAGGGAGCTGGGCAACGACGCCAAGGATCCGCCGTTCTTCTTCTCCAAGCAGCCGGACATGGTGGTGCCCATGTCTTCAAATCAAAAAGACGGCGGCACGATCCGTTATCCCAGCCTCACCTCCAATTATCACTTCGAGTGCGAGCTGGTGGTCGCGCTGAAAGAGGGCGGCCAGAATGTTTCCGTCGAGGATGCGCCGAAGCTGATCTTCGGCCATGCCGTGGGCTTGGACATGACACGCCGCGACCTGCAAAAACAGATGCAGGAAAAAGGCCGGCCCTGGGAAATCGGCAAAAGCTTCGAGCAGAGCGCGCCCATCGGCCCGCTCACGCCGGCCATGGGTCCATTGCCGCATGGGCGCATCCGCCTCACCGTGAATGGCCAGGTCAAGCAGGAATCCGATACCGGCCTGATGATGTGGAACGAGGCCGAAATCATTTCAAAACTGTCCCAGCAGGTGCGGCTCTCGGCAGGCGATGTGATCTTCACCGGCACGCCGGAGGGCGTGGGGCCGGTGAAGCCCGGCGACCAGCTTTTGGCGGAAGTGGCAGGCCTGGAACCGCTTTCCGTCACGATTGCGTGACAGGTGCGGACGGCGCTAGATTAGCGGCTTCCCAGGGGTGCTCGCCCAAACAGCGAGCTGAGATCGCAATCCCGCGAATCCCTTAGAACCTGATCCCGTTCATACGGGCGTAGGGAGAGGCCAATGAACAAACCCATTTTGAATCCCCAATCTGTTTCCATCACGCGCGGTCCGCTGCCCGGCTCGAAAAAGCTGATGCACGGCGGCGTGCCGTTCCGCGAAGTGGCGCTGTCGGGGGGCGAGGCGCCGGTCCGGCTGTACGACACATCCGGTCCGTACACGGACGAAAGCGCGGCCATCGATATCGGCAAGGGCCTGCGCAGCCATCGCCGCGACTGGATCCTGGCGCGCGGCGATGTCGAGGAATATGAGGGCCGCGACCGCAAGCCCGAGGATGACGGGCTGAAGCGCGGCGAGTTGCTGTCGGTGCCGCAATTCGATCGTTCGGGGCTCAAGCTGCTACGCGCGAAGCCGGGCAAGAATGTCAGCCAGCTTCATTATGCGCGCCGGGGCATCATCACCCAGGAAATGAAATACATCGCCGCCCGCGAAAATCTGGGGCGCAGCGCGTTGGCCGACGGCAATTCCTTCGGCGCCAATATCCCGGCCGAGATCACGCCCGAATTCGTGCGGGACGAAGTGGCCAGGGGCCGCGCCATCATCCCCGCCAACATCAACCATCCCGAGACCGAGCCGATGATCATCGGCCGGAATTTCCTCACCAAGGTGAACGCCAATATCGGCAACAGCGCCGTCACCTCCTCGACCGCCGAGGAAGTGGAAAAGATGGTCTGGTCCATCCGCTGGGGCGCGGACACGGTGATGGACCTGTCCACCGGCCGCCACATCCACACCATCCGCGAATGGATCATCCGCAACGCGCCGGTGCCGATCGGCACGGTGCCGATCTATCAGGCGCTGGAGAAAGTGGGCGGCACCGCCGAGGAACTGACCTGGGAGCTTTATCGCGACACCCTGATCGAACAATGCGAGCAGGGGGTGGATTATTTCACCGTCCACGCCGGGGTGCGCTTGGCGCACATCCCGCTCACCGCCGACCGCGTCACCGGCATCGTGTCGCGCGGCGGCTCGATCCTGGCCAAATGGTGCCTGGCCCATCACAAGGAGAATTTCCTCTACACCCATTTCGAGGACATCTGCGAACTGCTGAAGCAATACGACGTGTCGTTCAGCCTGGGCGACGGTCTGCGCCCCGGCTCGACCGCCGACGCCAACGACGCCGCCCAATTCGCCGAGCTGGATACATTGGGCGAGTTGAACCGCATCGCCCAGAAGCACGATGTCCAGGTGATGATCGAAGGCCCGGGCCATGTGCCGATGCATAAAATCAAAGAGAATATGGACCGCCAGCTGAAGACTTGCGACGAGGCGCCGTTCTATACGCTTGGACCGCTCACCACCGACGTGGCGCCGGGATACGACCACATCACGTCCGCGATCGGCGCGGCCATGATCGGCTGGTTCGGCACCGCCATGCTTTGCTATGTCACGCCCAAGGAGCATCTGGGCCTGCCCGACCGCGACGATGTGAAAGCGGGCGTGATCGCCTATCGCATCGCCGCCCATGCTGCCGACCTGGCCAAGGATCATCCGGCGGCGCGCATCTGGGACGACGCCATGAGCAAGGCGCGTTTCGAATTCCGCTGGCGCGACCAGTTCGCCTTGGCGCTCGACCCCGAGACGGCGCAGCTTTATCACGACGAGACGCTTCCGGCCGACGGCGCCAAGGTGGCGCATTTCTGCTCCATGTGCGGCCCCAAATTCTGCTCCATGAAGATTTCGCAGGAAGTGCGCGACGCCGCCAAGGGCAAGAACGACACCATGTCCACTGCCGAAATTCGTGCCGCGATGGCCAAGAAAGCCGACGAGTTCAAGCAAAGCGGCGGAGAGATTTATCTTCATCATCCCGCGGCAGAATAGCCACGGCGGAAGGGGTTGGGGGGCATGTCAAGAATTTCTGCAATGGCGGCAGCAGCGCTGCTGCTGGGCTGCGCGTCCGCCTTTGCCGTCGAGCCATTTCCCGCATCGTTCAAAACCCGGGAAGTTCAAACCAACGGCACGACCCTCCATGTCCGTGTGGGCGGCTCCGGTCCAGCCGTGGTTTTGCTCCACGGTTTTGGCGACAGCGGCGATATGTGGGCGCCGATCGCGGCCGAGCTGGTGGCGAACCATACGGTCGTGGTGCCGGATCTTCGCGGCATGGGTCTCTCGGCCCATCCCGATGCCGGCTACACCAAGGCCAATGAGGCGCGCGACATTGCCGGGGTGATGGACGTCCTCAAGATTCAGAAAGCCGATCTGGTCACCCACGATATCGGCAACATGGTGGGTTATGCGCTGGCGGCGCAATTCCCGGCCCGCATCACCAAATGGGTGGTGATCGACGCGCCATTGCCGGGCATCGAACCGATGTGGCAGGCGCAACTGCTCAACCCCAAGACCTGGCATTTCAATTTCTATGGTCCGGACGAGGAGCGGCTGGTGGCGGGACGGGAACGCATTTTCCTGGATCGCTTCTATAACGAACTGTCTGCCCATCCCGAGAAGATAGACGAAGCGACACGCGCCCATTACGCAGCGCTCTATGCCAGGCCGCACGCGATGCATGACGCGTTCGAGCAGTTCAAAGCTTTCCCGCAGGATGGTGTGGACAATCGCGCCTTTCTCGCCAAGGGCAAGCTCACCATGCTGGTGCTGGCCCTGGGCGGCGAGAAATCTTATGGCCTTACGATGAAGGACGATCTCGACAAGGTGGCAACCCATGTCGATGCGGGCGTAATTCCGGAATCCGGGCACTGGATTATGGAAGAAAATCCCGCTGCCACGACAAAACTGGTGGTCGATTTCGTGGCCAGATAAAGCTGCGTTTCAGCGTCTTTCTGTCAGAAGCCCATGCGGGCCAGTCAGATCGCTCATGAACATCAGCTTGGCGGTCAAACCATCGCTGGCCGAGGTGAGGCCTGCTCCGACGCCGAACTCCACCGAGATGGGATCGCCGGTGTAATCGCCGGTGAGCCATAATTCGTGGAATTGCTGGCCGCCGGGCAGGAATTTCCTGAGCGGACCGAAGCCGTCATATTCCTCGACCGCCGCGGTCCAGGTGTCGTCGATCTTGTAATCCAGCCGCGTCGCCGGATTGAATTCCAGCCCACTGATGCCGCCGTGATAATCATTGTCGACGATGGGATTGAAGGTGAAGCTCCAACGGCTGTCCTGGCCGAAGCGAAAGCCGATGATGGGGCGGATCTCGCCGGTATTGACGTGCGATTCCCACCATTTCTGGTTCCAGCTGAATTCGAAATTCATCCCGTAATAGAAATCATTGTTGGCATAGTCGGGCTTGACGAACAGCGCCCGTAATTTGAAGCCGTTATAGGTCAGACCCTGGGTTTCGGTGTCGGCG
>DATKPL010000276.1:0-3616 GCA_035524155.1 Rhizomicrobium sp. | reverse complement strand
TGGCCGACACCAACAAGATGGCGGACCGGGATATCGCGCAATACAACCGCTATGGCCTGGCGCCCAGCCTGGCACTGGGGCTGGGAACGCCGACGCGCCTGACCGTCAGCTATTTTTATCAGAGCGATGACGACACACCCGATTTCGGCATTCCATGGTATTTCGGCAAGCCGGCACCAGTGCCGCGCAACAATTACTACGGCTTCCGCAGCGACCGGGAGAGGACCGGCGCCAATATCGGCACCATCGAGCTGGACCACGACTTTTTTGATTGGCTGACAGTGGACGCCCAAAGCCGCTATGCCGCCTATGGGCGCTCTGAAAGCGTGGCCAAGCCGGGCCTGGCGGCGAACGTCACGACCTCGACCCCGCTCGGCTCGGCCGGCGTCGCGCTCAACCACTTCCAGCTGCAGAGCGTCGAGACGCAATTCCAGAACCAGGTGAACGGGCTGGCGAAATTCGCCACCGGCATTATCCAGCATGATGTGATGGTGGGCGGCGAATATGATTTCGAAACGTCCGACCCGCGCTATTACACAGACACCGGGCTGACCAACACGCTGCTCAACCCCAACGAGAACCAGACTTTCGCCCCCACCCTCACCTATCAGCGGGTGAATATTCACACCACCACCAACACCGAAGGCGCTTATTTCACCGACACGATGAAGTGGCACGACCAGTGGCAACTGATCCTGGGCGCCCGCGTCGATCGCTTTTCGGTGCATTTCAATGAGCAGGCTTTCTCCGCTCCGCCGGCGGCCACCGGCGTCGTGACCGCAACCAACATCACGAATCGCGAAGACACGCTGCCAAGCTGGCACGGCGCGCTGCTTTACAAGCCGACGGAGAATGGCACGCTGTATTTCACTTATGGCACGTCGTTCAATCCGTCCGCCGAAACCCTGGACATCATTTCCAGTTTCACCAGCTTCAGCCTCAACAACGAGAATATCGGGCCCGAGCGGAACAAGACCATGGAGCTCGGTACCAAATGGTCGCTGCTGGATGGCGGCCTGATGGCGAACGGTTCGATCTTCGAGACCGACAAGGTCAATGCCCGCATTCCCGATCCCAGCCTTCCCGGATTCAATACGCTGGGCGGCAATCAACGGGTGCAAGGCTTCGAAGCAACACTCCAGGGCCGGATCACGGATCTCTGGGATGTTTCGCTCGGCTATGACTATCTCTCAAGCGACACCACGAAAACCGTTGCCGGTGGCCCGCCGCTGGGATTCCCGCTGCCCTTCACGCCCCACAACAATCTCAAATTCTGGACCACCTACCAGATCCTGCCGGAGCTTGAGATCGGCGGCGGCGGCGAATATGTCGGCTCACGCTACGCCCAGACCACCGCGCCGATCGAACAGGCGCCCGGATATTTGACCCTGGACGCGATGGCCAAATATTCGATCAACAATCAGATGGATGTGCAACTGAACGTCTATAACCTGACCGACAAGCTCTACTATGATATGATGCATCCACAGTTTGTCGTGCCAGGAGCGGGACGTTCTGCAATGCTGACGCTGAATTATCATTCTTAGGTCCGAACATTTCGGGCCCACACAATTGGTTTCTCCCGCCCGCCGCATGGCGGCCGGGATTTGCGTTCTTGCCTTGCATGGTCTTCTGATCCTGGGCCTGCTCGCGGACTTTTCGGTCAAGCCGCCGCCCGTGCGGCAGCGCACGGTGCAAGTTGCGTTATTGCTGCCCAAGCCGCTTCCCAGGTTGCCGCCTCTGCCGCTGCCGCGATTTTCGCAGGAGCCGCAGATCGTTGCGATACAGCCCCGCATTTCCATCGCCCAGCCGCCTTCGCCCGATGCGGTTCGCGCGGTCCCGCCCGTGCGGGGGCCCGCAGCGCCTGAGCCGGCGCAAGGACCGGTCGCGCCGCCACTTCCTCCGATGGATTATCTCAGCCGGCTGGAGGCGCATCTCAACGCCTACAAAAACTATCCCTATGATGCGCGCATCCATCACCAGGAAGGCACGGTCGATCTGCGTTTCAGCCTGGATCGTTCAGGACACGTATTGTCTTACGAAGTGGCTGGAAGCTCGGGCTCGGCCCTACTCGATAATGAGGCCCGCGAAATGATCCGCCGCGCCGACCCTTTTCCGCCGGTCCCCGCGGATTATCGCGGCGAAACCTTGGACCTCACCGTGCCGTTGGTCTTCGCCTTGCACTGAGGTTCAGCTGTCGGCCCAGAACCGCAGCAGATTGTGATAGACGCCGGCCAGCCTGACCGCCTCGCCATGCTGCGCGCCACCGGCGGCACCAAGCTTCTGGACGATAGTGTCGATCTCATACAGCAACGCGCGCTGCTCATTATCGCGCACCATGCTTTGAACCCAGAAGAAGGAGGCAACCCGCGCCCCGCGCGTGACAGCCGTGACATGGTGGATGCTGGTGCTGGGATAAAGCACCAGATCACCGGCCGGGAGCTTCACCCGCCGGTGCCCGAAATTGTCCTCCATCACCAGTTCGCCGCCATCATATTCGTCGGGCTCGCTGAGGAAGAGCGTGGCCGACAAATCGGTGCGCACACGCTCGTGGCTGCCCGCCACCGGCCGGACGCCGCCATCGATATGGCTGCCATAGGCCTGTCCGCCGGCGTAGCGGTTGAAAAGGGGCGGCACGATTTTCATCGGCAAGGCGGCAGAGCGGAATTGGGCATTGCGGTCCAATGCTTCCAATATTGCCTGGCCCAACCGGATCGCCAGAGGATGCAGCTCGGGCAGCTGGACATTGTTCTTGACCCGGTTGGACAGATAACCGGCAGTTTCGCGCCCGTCATTCCAGGCCGCGTCATCCAACAAGCGACGGAATTCGCTGACCTGCTCGGGCGAGAGGACCTTTGGAAGGTGGAACATCATGGCGTCTTTGATAACGGTTCTCAAAAGCTGCGGTCAACCGCCCACATTGAGGCACAACGCCCCTGCGCTATAGTCAGCCTTCTGGGGAGCCGCGAAGTTATGAGAGCCGGATGCGGAAAATCCCCCTCCTTGTGGTCATGCTGCTGGCCTCAACGCCGGCTTTTGGGGAAGCCCTGCCCCGCAACCTGGACGTGAGTTATTCGCTCACCTTCTGGGGCATCACCTTCGGCCATATCCAATATTCCGACACGCTGAAGGGAGATGCCTATGCGGCCCAGGCCCATTTCGAGACGCAAGGCGTGGTGGGCTTTTTCTGGAAATCCCTTATCGACGCGGTGGCCAATGGCACGGTAACCGCCCGCGCCATCTCGCCGGCGCTTTACGACTCCCATTCGCGCACCCGCGACCGGCCGGTTCAACGGGTTAAGATCGACTATGACAATGGCGACCAATCCATTTTCTTCGATCCGCCGGTGGACCCGATCCGCTTCCCCGTCACCCGGGAGCAGCGGGAAGGCGCGATCGATCCCATGAGCGGCTTGATCTCGATGCTGATGGGAGCCAGCGCCGCGCCCAAAACGCCGTGCGGCGCCGGGGTCCAGGTATTCGACGGCCGCCGCCGTTATGATGTCCGGTTCACCTATGTGAAAGACGAAATGCTGAGCCCAAACTCAGGCAATGCCCATCTCTGTGCGCTTCACTTCGTACCCATGGCCGGTTATCCCCAGCGATTGATCATGGA
>DATKPL010000275.1:0-3348 GCA_035524155.1 Rhizomicrobium sp. | reverse complement strand
CCCGGCGAGATTCTGGTGGCAGGAGAGCGCATCAGCGCGGTGGGCAGCACGGTTCCCCATCCCGCCGGCGCCGAAATGATCGATCTGGGCAACACCACCCTGATGCCGGGCCTGATCGACGCCCATGTGCACCTGTTCCTGCATCCCGGCGCGGAAGACATGCAGACGGTGGAGGAATCCGTGCCGCAGCGCGTGGTCTATGCGGAGTTCGCGGCGCGCGACGACCTGATGGCGGGCTTCACCGCCGAGCGCGACATGGGCACCGAAGGCGCAGGCTCCGCTTCGACAGCCGTGCGCAACTCGATTGATCGCGGCCTGATCCCCGGCCCGCGCATGCGGGTGAGCGCCAATGCGATCTCGATCCTGGGCGGCCATGAAGACGCCAACCGCTTCAATCCCGACGCCCATGTGCTGGGCAACGCCGATTACGCCAACAATATCGACGAGATCATCCATGTGATGCGCCAGCAGCACAAGGAAGGCGCGGATTTCTTCAAGCTCTACGAGACCGGTTCGGATTCCATGCAAGACGGCGAATTCCATTCGCCCTATCAATACACCGAAGCCGAGCTGAAAGCCGCGGTGGACGAGGCGGCGCGGCTGGGCACCAATGTGGGCGTGCACGACCAGGCCGAGCCGGGCACTTTTTATGCGGCGGAAGCCGGCGTCGCCTCCATCGATCATGCGGCGCAGCTCTCCGACAAGACCATGCAGTTGATGAAGGAAAAGCACATTCCTTCGGTGCCCACCTTCCAGGTGATGGAATTCTTCGCCGGCATCGCGCCCACCCCGGCGGCTGCGGCGCGCGAGCACGCCATGCTGGATTACAAGATCAAGGAGTTCAAACGCCAGCTGGCGGCTGGCGTGCCGTTCGCGGTGGGTTCGGACGTGGGGCCGTTCGCGCACGGCCTTCAGGGCCGCGAATTCGAACTGATGGTGAAATACGGCATGATGCCGGTGCAGGTGCTGCAGTCCGATTATCTAAATGGCGCGCAGATCCTGCGCTGGCAGGGCCAGATCGGCGAATTGAAGCCCGGCTATTTCGCCGACATCGTCGCGGTGCCCGGCAATCCCTTGGACGACATCACCGCGGTCGAGCATGTCTCCTTTGTCATGAAGGGCGGCTATATTTTCAAACACTGAACACGGGATATGGACCGCCTTTTCTATCTTGCCTTCGGTCTGGGCATTTTGCCCTTGGCGCTCGGCCTGATCTTTCGCCCGCGCGACGACGGCGCGGCGCGCTGGATGCCCAGTGCCGCATCCATCCTGCAATGCGCCCTGGCCTTCAATCTCACTTTCTTCTGGCAGGAGCTTTGGCTGGTCATACCCAAAGCCATGACGCCCGGCCTGCACCCGATCCTGTTTCACAACAATCACGATTGGAGCGGGACAAGCCCGATAACCGAATTGCTGCAAGGCACCGGTGCGATCGCCACTTTGGTGAGCGGCCTTGTGTTTTCGGGCGCATTGGCTCTGGCCAAGCGCGCGTCTCTTGTATGGCGGTTGTTCTTTTTCTGGATGGCGTTCCAGGGGCTGTTTCAAGCCCTGGTCCAGCTTGCCATCGGTTCGCTTCTTTCCGGCAATGACGTGGGCCGCGCCCTGGTTTATCTGGGGCTGGGCACCGCGATGAAGATCGCTTTTCTGCTGCTGGCGGCGATTGCGATGGCGGCTGCGGGATACTGGCTGGCGCGACGTTTTCCCGGCGGTCCGTTGGGTACGATAGTCTATTCCGGGCTTTTCTCGGTGATCCTGATCATTCCGTTCCGGGTGCCCCGCAACGCCATCGAAGTTGTGATGGTGCCCCTGATCATCAATTTGATCGGGACAGGATGGCTGATCCTGGGCGGGGCGATCGCCCGCAAACACGATGGCGCGATCCGCGTCGAGCCCGTGCGATGGAGCCTCATCGGGCCTGGGCTTGCCCTGTGCGCCACCCTGCTTTTCTTTCAGCTGGTGCTCCGGCCGGGCATCCCTTTTTGAACCATTTGCCGGTTTTGGCGTTACCGCCTCGCCGGGCGGCCCGGCAGCCCTGACGGAATTTCATTCCCTCTGACCGGGAGGCTTAAGCCGGCATTAACCACAAAAGCCGCCCTATCGCCTGGCCAGAGGTGGTTCCATGTCGACAGCCCAGCGCCTGCATGCCGTCACCGCGGCCCGCGAGGCTTCGCCCAATCTTGATCCGGCCGATTGGCCGGCGACGCGCGCCCAGGCGCACGCGATGCTGGACGACATGCTGGACTACATCCGCGATATCCGCACGCGGCCGGTATGGCAGCCGATTCCGGCCCAGGCGCGCGCGCAATTCCGCGATGCGCTGCCGGATGCGCCGCAGGATCTGGCGGACGTTCACGGCGAATTCATGCAGTTCATCCTGCCCTATGCCGCCGGCAATGTGCATCCCGGCTTCATGGGCTGGGTCCATGGCGGCGGCACGGTGGAAGGCATGCTGGCCGAGATGCTGGCGGCCGGCCTGAACGCCAATCTGGGCGGGCGCGATCACATGCCCATCGAGGTCGAGCGCCAGGTGATCCATTGGATGCGCGAGCTGTTCGCGTTTCCGGAGAGCGCCAGCGGCCTGTTCGTCACCGGTACGTCGATGGCCAATCTTCTTTCGGTGCTGGTGGCGCGCCATGCGCGGCTGGGGCGTGCCGTGCGCCGCAAGGGCGTGGGCGCGGGCTTGCGCGGCTATGCCGCCGTCACGGCGCATCGCTGCATCGGCCAGGCGTTCGATCTGGCGGGCCTGGGCACCAATGCGCTCGGTCTGGTGCCGGTGGACGGCGATTTCCGCATCGACATTGCGGCGCTCGAACGCGCCATCCGCCGCGACCGCGACGCGGGCATGATGCCCTTCATGCTGGTGGGCACCGCCGGCACGGTCGATACCGGCGCGATCGACGATCTTGCCGCACTGGCGGCGCTGGCCAGGCGCGAAGGCCTCTGGTTTCATGTCGATGGCGCGTTCGGCGCATTGGGCATGTTGTCGGACAGGATCGCGCCCCGCCTCAAGGGCATCGAACAGGCCGATTCCATTGCCTTCGATTTCCACAAATGGGGCCAGGTGCCCTATGACGCCGGCTTTTTCCTGGTGCGCGACGGCAAGGCGCACAGGGATACCTTCGCCAATCCCGCCGCGTATCTCAGGCGCGAGGCGCGGGGCCTGGCCGGCGGCGAGCATTGGCCGTGCGATTTCGGGCCCGATTTGTCGCGCGGTTGCCGCGCGCTGAAAACCTGGTTCACCATCAAGGCGCATGGTCGCGCCCGGCTGGGTGAGATGATCGAACGCAGCTGCGACCTGGCCCGGCGGCTGGAAGCCCGCATCCTGGCCGAACCGCGGCTGGAGCTTCT
>DATKPL010000274.1:0-5865 GCA_035524155.1 Rhizomicrobium sp. | reverse complement strand
GCCCATGGCGATCAGGCAACGGCAGAGATCGCCGATCTCGGGCTCGCGCGCTGCATTGCCGATCACCGTTGTGCCGCGCGCCAAGGTTGCGGCCATCAGCGCGGTTTCGGTGGCGCCGACCGAAACGGAGGGAAACTGAATCTCCGCGCCTTTCAATCCGTCCTTGGCGCTGGCCACCACATAACCATCGCTGAGTTCGACCTTGGCGCCCATCCGCGTCAACGCATCAAGATGCAGATTGACCGGCCTGGCGCCGATGGCGCAGCCGCCGGGGAGCGAGACCTTGGCTTCGCCATGCCGCGCCAAAAGCGGCGCCAGCACCTGAAAGCTCGCCCGCATCTTGCGCACGATGTCATAGGAAGCGAAGGACGAGGTGATGGCGGCGGCGTGAAGGCGGATCGTGTCGCCATCGGTCAGCGAGGCATTGCGTGTCACCTCGACCGTGACGCCAAAACTTCTCAAGAGCTCGGCCATCGCGCGCACATCGGCCAAACGGGGCACATTGGTGAGGATGAGCGGCTCGGATGTCAGCAACGCGGCCGCCATCAGCTTCAGGGCCGCGTTCTTGGCGCCGCTGATGGGTATGGCGCCGTTCAGCCGCGCGCCGCCCCGAATACGAATGCGATCCATAATCCCTCGAATGGGTCCAAAAGGGGATGCTAAAGGGGATGCTTGTAGCCCGGGATGTTTTTCGGCGACAGACGCTTTCCGGGGCTAGCGCCCCGGCGTTTCCCGCCGGAGCGGCTGGGGGGCGGCCGCCGGATTTTCCTTAGGCTTTCCGGGGTCTTTGATGGAACCGGCAGCCTCGCCGGCGAGGTTCGGCTGCTTTCGGCGCTTCAGATTGGCCTTGAGCGCCTTGGCCAGCCTTTCGGGCGGCAATTTTGCCATGGGATAGGGACTTTCCTGGCTGGCCTTGGGGCAATCGTTAAGTTATAGCAGCGCACCCTTGAACACCGGTTCAGGTCCGGTCGCCGCAGTAGCGTAGTGGTAGCGCAATCCCTTGGTAAGGGATAGGTCGTGAGTTCGATTCTCACCTGCGGCACCAGTCACATCCACGCCAATGGCGCGGAGGTGAATGCCAAGCCGCCGTCAGCGTAAAGCGGTGGCAAGGCGAAACTCCGACCACAAAATTCAAGCGCGCCAAACCACCACTCACTCCCCATCATCGCTGTGCGCTTCGCCGGGGACGAATTCCAGCAACTCGCCGGGCTGACAGTCGAGCGCGCGGCAGAGCGCCTCGAGCGTGGTGAAACGGATCGCGCGCGCCTTGTTGGTCTTGAGGATGGAGAGATTGGCAAGCGTGATGCCGATGCGCTCCGCCAACTCCGTCAGGCTAAGCTGGCGCTCCTGCATCACACGGTCGAGATTGAGCTTGATCATGAGAGGCCCGCTGAGATCGTCAACGCGTGCTCATCTTTAAGCGCCAGCCCCTGCCGGAACACTTCGGACAGCGCCAGCACCAACAACCCGGAAAAGAACAGCGGGCTGCCGAAGCCGAAGCCATTGCCCCTGGGAAACATCTCATAATCCGGGGCGGGAAGATGGATCGCCGTGCCCGAAATGGTGACCACCGCATGCTGCGCGAGATAGTTGAACAGCGCATAAGTCAGCAGACCTTCCGCGAACGCGGAAATGAACGAGAATAGGATCAGCAACAGCGCTACTGCCTGCACCAGACGCACGGTGTCGCGGCTGAAGCTCTCGCCCCGCCCGACATTGCGGAACAGACGCCGCAGCAATTCGAACAGCGCGGCAAGGAACAGCATGTTCACCAGAATGAAGGGCAGCCCGAAATGCTTGAAGAGTTCGACCAAGGCGCCGGTCTTCTCCACCGCCAAGGTGAAATTCCCTTGCAACGCTGTCACCAGAAAGTTCGCGTTGCCGTCCACGGCCGCCAAGGCAACCGTTCCCGGATGCCCCATCAGGTCGACATCAAGCGGGCCGAAATGGATTCCCTGCGGCAGGCTCGGGCTGAACAGCGTCAAGACAGCCACAAACCATGCGGCTATGCCGAAGACCGCGGCCAGAACCAGAAACACCCAGTGGAAGATGCGGGGAAGAAGACTGACGGGTGCCATCGAAGTGCCCTCTCGTTTTATCGATAATCGATATATTTATCGAATTTCGATAAAAGTCAAGAGCATTGAAAACGGCAAAATTCCTCAGTTTTTGCCGTCGCCCTTGCCATCATAGGTGATGTGCCAGAGCCGGCCCTTCTGTCCTTCCACCACATAGAGCGAGCCATCCTTGGCCACTGCCGCGCCGGTAGGACGATAAGCGGCCTTTCCCGGATTGCGGTCGCCCGGCTCCGGGCCTGCAAAGCCTTCGATGAAGGCTTGCGGCTGGCCCGGCACGCCGTGATCGAACGGCAGGAACATCACGTCGTAGCCACGATGGCCATCGGGCGCGAGTGCGCCTGCACCACCGTGATAGACGATGAACGCGCCGCCCCGGTACGCACTGGGAAACTGCTTGCCGTCATAAAAGACCAGGTCCAACGGCGACTGGTGCGCGGGCAAGGCAGCCAATGGGGCATCATAATTGCCTTCCGCCTGGGTGTTGCCGTCGCCGCCATATTCCGCCGCCAGCACGCGGGCATGCAGCGCCGTGTCGTAATAGGTATAGGGCCAGCCCAGATTGGCGCCCTTATCAATGCGGTGCAGTTCTTCCGACACCGTGTCGATGTGATCATTGCGGCCCTGCATCACGCCGTAAAAGCCCTTCAGGTCGCGCGACCAGTCCACCGCCATCATGTCGCGCAGGCCGGTGGCGATCTGCTCGCCATCGCCGGGGAATTTCTGGTTGAGCTTTTCCGCATCGAAGCGCCACACGCCCGAGCGGGTTTCCAATGACGGACAGGGCTTCAGCCCGACGGCCGGCGCGCCTTTGGGCGCGTTGGGATCCAGACAGATGTTCGACGATGCACCCACCGTCACATAGAGGCCGCCTTTGCCGTCGAAAGCCAGGCCGCGGCTGGGAAAGCCTTTTTCCGGCATGCCGTCGATCAGGATCTGGGGTTCGGCGCTGGGCACCAACTCGCGGCCCTTGAAGGTGAAACGGTACACCGTGGTGGGCGAATCCGCATACAGCGCGCCCTTGTAGAAACGGATGCCGGTGCCGCCGCTGACCGTGCTGAAATGCTCGGTCTCCACAACTTTGCCATCGCGGCCGAGTCTCAGCGCGACGATACCCGGCGCCGTTTCCCCGGCGCGCTCGGCGCGGGTCGAGACATAAATATCGCCATTGTCGCGGATGGCGAGATGACGCGCCGGACCCAGCGCTTCCGCCACCACGCTGGCGTGAAAGCCGGGCGGCAGGACCAGATTGTCAGGCTCGGCGGCGGCCACGGGCGCACTGGCCAGGAGCAGCGGCAAAAGAATGGCATGCGGTTTCATGGCGCCTCCGTCATCGGGGATTTATGGGTATATGCTCTTTTTTGCGCGTATATACTCTTAACCGGTGAAGAGGCAAGTGCCGCCTGATGCCGCAGGCGGCACTTGCCTCATGCCCAAGTCCCCGCTCCGCCCCATCCGCTTGCTTTTCCGCCGAATCTGACGCCGAAATAGCCGATGGATCTCCAGTCGCTTTTCCGGCGGGCTGTCGGCTTTCACCAGGGCGGAAACCTGGGCGAAGCGGCCCAGGCCTATGGGAAAATCCTGCGGCGCGAGCCCAACAATTTCGCCGCCCGCCAGCTTCTGGCCCTGGTGCGTTTCCAGGAGGGGCGCGACCAAGACGCGCTGGCCGAGATCGATGCCGCGCTGGCGATCCAGCCCGGCACGGCCGAGGCGCTGGCCACCAGGGGCAATATCCTGATCCGGCTGGGCCGCCAGGACGACGCGCTGAAGGATTTCGACCAGGCGATCGCGGCCAAGCCCGACTATGCCGAGGCGCTCTACAATCGCGGCAATTGCCGCCAGTATCTGGGCCGCTTCCATGAGGCGGTGGGGGATTATTCGCGCGCCTTGGCGCTTCATCCCGATTACGAGCCTGCCTTCACCAACCGGGGCAATGCGCTGGGCAAACTCGGGCGTTTTTCCGAAGCGCTGGGGGATTATGACGCCGCCATCAGGCTTCGCCCCGCTGATGCGTTGGCGCGGTATCACCGTGGCAATGCGCTCAACGATCTTCAGCGCTTCGTGGACGCCCTGGCGGATTATGACCACGCGCTGAAGCTTGATCCGGATTTGGCGGCGGCGTGGAACAATCGCGGCATGGTGTTGCGCGAACTGGGCCGGGCCACCGATGCCCTGGCGAGTTTCAACCGCGCGCTGGCATTGAAGCCGGACGACGCGGCCGCCCTGTTCAACCGCGGCACTTTGCAATGGAGCGCGCTTGGGCGCTACGAACCCGCGCTGGATGACCTGGAGCAAGTGATCCATATCGCGCCGGATTACGATTATGCGCGAGGCAATCTGCTGCATCTGAAAATGTATGGCGGCGACTGGAGCGGCTTCGATCAGGACAAGGCCCTGATCGACCAGGGCGTGCAGACCGGCAAGAAGATCGTCGAGCCTTTCGTCTATCAGGCGATCTCCGGCTCGCCGGAAGCTCTCCTGGCCTGCGCGAAAATCTACGCGGCGCAATTTGCCGGCGCGGCCATGACGAAAGCGCCGCATGCGCATAGGAAAATACGCGTGGGCTATCTTTCCGGCGAATTTCGCGCCCAGGCCACGCAATACCTGGCCGCAGGCCTTTACGAACAGCATGACCGCGATCAATTCGAGATCACCGCTTTCGATGCCGGTGAAAGCGACAACAGCCCCATGCGCGCCCGGCTGGAAAGGGCATTCGACGCATTCATTCCCATCTCGGGATTGACCGACCGGCAGGCGGCCGAGCGCATCCAGGGCGAAGAGATCGACATCCTGGTCAATCTCAACGGCTATTTCGGGCGCCAGCGCATGGGCGTGTTCGCGATGAAGCCCGCGCCCATCCAGGTCAATTATCTGGGTTTTCCCGGCAGCCTGGGCGCGCCCTATATGGATTATATCCTGGCCGACCGCATCGTGATCCCGGATGCGGAGCGGCGCCATTTCACCGAACAGGTGGTCTGGCTGCCGGATTGCTACCAGGTCAATGACGGCAAGCGGATCATCGCGGATGCGCGCCCCGGCCGGAAGGATGAAGGCTTGCCAGAAACGGGCTTTGTCTTCTGCAATTTCAACCAGAGCTACAAGCTCACGCCCGAGACCTTCGCCTTATGGATGCGTCTGCTCAAGCAGGTGGACGGCAGCGTGTTGTGGCTGATGGAAGGCAAGGGCGCCTTCGCTTTGAATCTGCGGCGGGAGGCGGAACGGCTAGGCGTGGCGGGCGACAGGCTGGTCTTTGCCGCGGAGAGGCCATTGGAGCGGCATCTGGCGCGGCTTTCCCTGGCGGACCTGTTTCTCGATTCCCTGCCCTATAACGCCCACACAACCGCCAGCGACGCGCTCTGGGCCGGTGTGCCGCTCCTCACCTGCCGGGGCCACGCTTTTGCCGGACGGGTTGCCGCCAGCCTGCTGACGGCAATCGGCCTGCCGGAACTGGTCACGCAGGATGATGCGGCTTTCGAAGCGCTGGCCCTCAAACTGGCGCGGGAGCCGGAGTTGTTGAAAAGCCTTCGCGCGCGATTGACGGAGAACCGCACAACCTGCCCCCTTTTCGACACCGATCGTTTCCGGCAGCACATCGAGGCCGCCTATCGCCAGATGTGGGAGATCGCCCAACGCGGCGAGCCGCCCCGGCATTTTGCCGTTTGACTTGCAGGCGCGCAGGCGTGAGCCGGAGCGCCAAAGGCAAAGCTGCGGAGGCCCGGGGGAAATCCATTGACAAAAGGCCCGGGCCTTGTGGGGCCCGGGCCGCTGTTTTCAAACGATGCCGCGATTA
>DATKPL010000273.1:0-2822 GCA_035524155.1 Rhizomicrobium sp. | reverse complement strand
AACCGCTCCGACACGGACAGGGCGAAGGCGACATCGGTATCGGGCATCACCACCACGAATTCCTCGCCGCCATAGCGGCAGGCCAGGTCGATGCCGCGCACGTTGGCGGCGATGCGGCTGGCGAATTCCTTCAACACTTCGTCGCCGATATCGTGGCCATGGCTGTCATTGACCGCCTTGAAATAGTCGATGTCCATGATCACGAAGGCGATGGGCCTGCCGTTCTTCTTGGCGTTGGCCACCAGATTGTCCAGGTGCCGGCTCATATAGCGGCGATTGTGCAGGCCGGTAAGCTGGTCGGTGATCGCCATTTCCAGGCTGAGCTGCACATTGTGGCGCAGGCGATCCGCATAGCGCTTCTTGCGAAGCTGCGTGCGCACCCGCGCGATCAATTCGTTCTTGTCCACGGGCCGGGTGAGATAGTCGTTGACGCCCATCTCCAGCGCCTGGCTGAGTTTGCGGCGGTCGCCGTCGGACACCACCACCAGGATCGGCACATAGCGCCCTTCCGGCAGCGAGCGAAGCTGCGAGCAAAGGCGCAACCCGTCAAAGCCGCGCATGCCCAAACTCACCACCACCAGGTCGGGATCGCCGCCGCGCACGCGCACCAACGCTTCCTCGAACGTGTCCACGGTGGAGACTTCGTGGAACGGCGCCAGCGCGTTCTGGAACCAGTTGGCGGTTTCCTGCCGGTCCTCGATCACCAGGATGCGGCCGGAGGGATTGGTGTCGAGCAAATTCTCGGCCGGATCGATCAGGCCCATGCTGCGCCCGGTATTCTCGCGCATGGAAAGCTCGTCGGTCATCAATTTGAGGCGCACCAGCGAGCGGACGCGCGCGAACAGGGCGGAATCGTCCACCGGCTTGGTGAGGAAATCATCGGCGCCGGCTTCCAGGCCCGCGACGCGGTCGGACGGCTGGTCCAGCGCGGTCACCATCACCACCGGGACGTGCGCGATCCTGGGATCGGATTTGATGCGGCGGCAGACTTCAAAACCGTCCATGCCCGGCATCATCACGTCCAGGAGCACGATGTCGGGAACCTGTTCCTCGATCCGCTTCAGGCATTCAAGCCCGTTATAGGCGGTGGCGACGTCGAAATATTCCGCCGTCAGCTTCGCTTCCAGAAGCTTGACGTTGGACATGATGTCATCGACGACGAGGACTCTCGCGGTCATCGACCTTACCCGATGAAACGACGAACGGTGTCCAGGAAACTCGTCACCGATATGGGCTTGGAGATGTAGGCCTCGCAGCCGCCCTGGCGGATCACTTCCTCATCGCCCTTCATGGCGAAAGCGGTCACCGCGACCACGGGAATGGTCTTCAGCGATTCGTCTTCCTTGATCCATTTGGTGACTTCCAGGCCCGAGACTTCCGGCAACTGGATGTCCATCAGGATCAGGTCGGGATGATGCTCGCGCGCGATGTCGAGTGCTTCCATGCCATCCTTGGTCTGCAGGATGTTGTAGCCATGGGCGTCCAACAGGTCGTGGAAGAGCTTCATGTTGAGCTCGTTGTCCTCCACGATCAGCACAGTCTTCAGTTTGGCGTCCATGACGTCTCGCTCCGCCCAATACAGGGGGTGACAGGTTTTCCGGCTTCCCCCAGTATGCGGTCGAAGGTCTTAACGGGGTCTTGATAATTGAAAGAACCTCTCAATCGGGAACGGGCGGAAATCATGGCCCTGGAGGCGCTTGCCTGGCTTGCCGGACAGCCCGATGCGATCGCCAAATTCTTAACCATCTCGGGTCTGGAGGCGTCGGATCTGCGCCTGGCGGTTGACGATTCAGGGTTGCAGGGCTCGGTACTGGATTACCTTCTGGCCGATGAGACTTTGCTGCTGGAATTCTGCGAAAACGCCTCGCTCAAGCCGCAGGCCGTGCACGCCGCCCGCTATCGGCTGGAAGTTCGTTAATGCGACTTGGGGTTGATCTGGGGGGAACCAAGACCGAGATCATCGCGCTGGACGATTCCGGCCGCGAGCTGCTGCGTCGCCGGGTTCCCACCGTGCGCAGCTATGACGGAACCGTGGCGGCGATCGCGGAACTTGTGATCGCTGCTGAAAAAGAATTGGGCGGGAAAGGCAGTGTCGGTCTCGCCATTCCCGGCACCATCAGCCGCATCACCGGGCTTGCCAAGAACGCGAATTCCACCTGGCTGAATGGGAGGCCCTTCGCGCGCGATCTGGAAGCGCGGCTCGAACGTCCGATCCGCCATGCCAACGACGCCAACTGCTTTGCCCTGTCGGAAGCGACCGATGGCGCGGGCAAAGGCGCGCATGTGGTGTTCGGGGTGATCCTGGGCACCGGCACCGGCGGGGGCGTGGTGGTGGGCGGCCAGGTTCTGGAAGGCGCCCACAGCATCGCCGGCGAATGGGGCCACAATCCCCTGCCCGGCATGACGGCGGAGGAATGGGCCGAGGCGCATGCCTGCTATTGCGGCGGGCGCGGCTGCATCGAGCAATGGTTGAGCGGGCCAGGCCTGGCCGCTGAATTCAAACGAAAAACCGGTCTTCTACATCACCCCCTCCGGCCTCCGCACCCAAGCGGTGCTACGGCCACCTCCCCCGCCAGTGCTCCGCACCCGGGGGAGGCGGACCGGGACTGGACCGCCCAGGAAATAGCCGCATCGGACCATCCCGAAGCCAAGGCGGCCATGACGCGCTGGATGGAGCGGATGGGCCGGGCGCTGGCCTCGGTGATGAATATCCTCGACCCGGACGCGGTGGTGCTGGGCGGCGGCCTTTCCAATATCGAGGGGCTGTACCGCGACCTGCCCCGGATGGTGGAGCGCCACGGCTTCTGCCCGGAAACCCCGCC
>DATKPL010000272.1:0-2410 GCA_035524155.1 Rhizomicrobium sp. | reverse complement strand
CATCTCTTGACGCAAGCGGCCATCTTCCAGGTCAGCGGCATCGCCATCTGCGCCATCATCCTGCGCAACACCTATCAGCGGGATGGCCGGCCCGAGGCCAGGTACGGCATCTTGGAGTCAATTCTTGTCGCGCTGTTCCTGATGGGTTTGGCCCAAGGGGAATTCGGCTTGAAGCAGCCGACGGTGGGAACGGCGGATTTCAACCTCCAATTCCAGTTCTTCGTGGCGCTCCCGCTTGCCATCCCGCTTTTGGGCGTGATCCGCACCTTCCTGATCGTGCGGGGCGATGACGATCTTGATCGCTTCATCGACGACATCGAGAGCGGCACCGTCGGGCGGGATCGATTCTCGCCCCGGCTTTGCCGCCGGCAGCTGGCGGAAGCCCTGGCGCTTGTCTGCGGCGGCGTGGCGCTGGCGGTGTTGCCGGGCGCGATGATGTGGCTGGCGGCGGTATATGTCGCCATGGCGATTTCATTGCTTGCGGCAAGTTGGGGCGAGAAAGGTGCGGAGGCCGCTTCCGGCGGCGATCTCGCCGAGTATCGCCTGCTGCTTGGCCGGCGGCAGCGGCTGCGTCAGCTTCTGATCTGGCTGTGGGCAAGTCCGGTGTTGATCGCGATCTATCGCTGGCTCATCGTGGCGGGTTTCTCGGACAATCGCGCGGTCCTGGTGTCGATCGGCAGCGCGCTCGCCATCCTGATCTGCTTTTTCGTCGATTCTCTGAACCGCGAGCTTGCCGGCCAGGTCAGCGAAAAGGCCCGCATGCTGGAACATCAAGCCGCGCCGCATCCTTAAGCGCATAATACCTACAAAGTAGACAATCGCGTTCCTGACGGATTGATCTGTCGTGCCTGGTATGTCTACAATGTAGGCATAAGATCGCGAACGAGGTGGGCATGGGCCTGGCGATATCCTTGAGGCAGGTGACAAAATCCTACAAACGCGGACGTGACAGCGTCGAGGTTCTGCATCATCTCGACCTTGATGTCGCGGAGGGCGAATTCATCGCCCTGATGGGGCCGTCGGGCTCGGGCAAGACCACGCTGTTGAATTTGATCGGCGGCATCGACCGCGCCGACCACGGTACGCTCCAGATAGTGGGCCGGCATCTGGAAACGCTATCGGGCGGTGAACTCGCCAGATGGCGCGCGCGCCATGTGGGCTTCGTCTTTCAGTTCTACAATCTGATGCCCATGCTGTCGGCCGCGGCCAACGTGGAATTGCCGCTGCTGCTCACGCATCTCTCGCGCGCGGAACGGCATGCCCACGTCAAGGCGGCGCTGGGGATGGTGGGGCTGGCCGACCGCGCGTCGCACAAACCCGCCGAAATGTCGGGCGGCCAGCAGCAGCGGGTCGGCATCGCGCGCGCCATCGTTACCGACCCGGACATTCTTCTTTGCGACGAGCCCACCGGCGATCTCGACCGCAAATCGGCCGACGAGATCCTGAAGCTCCTGCGCGATCTCAACCGCGAACATGCCAAGACCATCGTGATGGTGACGCATGACCCCAAAGCCGCCGAATTCGCCGGCCGCCATGTCGAGATGGACAAGGGCCGGCTTCTCGAACGGGAGCCGGCTTGATGCGTTATTTGCCCCTGGTCTGGGCGGCGCTGCGGCGGCGTCCCGTTCGCAGCGCGCTGACTTTCGCTTCCATCCTGGTGGCGTTCATCCTGTTCGGCATCCTGGCTGCCGTCAGCAGCGGTTTTGCGCATGTTGTGCAGGCAGCGCGGCTCGATCGGCTTTATGTCGCGCCGCGTTTCGGCACGCCGTTGCCCTATTCCTATGTCGCCAAAGTTGCGCGTGTGCCGGGCGTTACTCTTGCCACACCGCAAACCAATATGGGCGGCTATTTTCGCGCACCGAAGAACGTCATTGGGGTGACGTGGGCGGAGCCGGCCTTCTTTACCGCTCATCCCGAACTCACGATTTCCCGGGAGCAGCGTCATGCGTTCGAAAAGACCCGCACCGGCGCGGTCGTCAGTGCCACTCTGGCGCGGGACAACGGCTGGAAAGTCGGTGATATTGTGCCGATCACCAGCGCCACTTTGTCTACAAGCGGCAGCGGGACCTGGAGCTTCCAGATCTTGGCGATCGTGGATGATACGGATTTCGCCGATTTCCGCTTCCTAGTGGGGAATTACGGTTATTTCGACAAAGCTCGTGCGACAAATCAGGGGACGATCAATGTCGTGACCGCCGAGATCGACGACCCTGCTCACGCTGTCATGATCAGTCAGCGGATCGATGAAGTCTTTGCCAATTCCTCGGCCCCCACGCGAACCATCCCCGAAAAAATCGCCATTCAATCCGGGCTGCAGGCGCTGGGTGACGTCAATGTGCTCACCCGCACCGTGATCGGCGCGGTCTTGTTCATGCTCCTGTTCCTCACCGGCAACACCATGATGCAGTCG
>DATKPL010000271.1:0-17320 GCA_035524155.1 Rhizomicrobium sp. | reverse complement strand
ATTTGGAATCCGCCAGGCCCTCATACAGCACCTGCATTACCGCCAGACAGGTGTCGAGGCCGATGAAATCGGCGAGTTGCAACGGCCCCATGGGATGATTGGCGCCCAACCGCATCGCAGTGTCGATCGCGTCCACATTGCCCACGCCTTCATAGAGCGTATAGACCGCCTCATTGACCATAGGCATCAGAACGCGGTTGACGATGAAGGCGGGGAAATCTTCCGCATAGGCGGCGGTCTTGCCCACATGCTTGACGATGTCGAGCGCCGCCTGGAACGTATTGTCGTCGGTGGCGATGCCGCGGATCACTTCCACCAGCTGCATCACCGGCACCGGATTCATGAAATGCAGGCCAATAAAACGCTCCGGCCGATCGGTCGAAGCCGCCAGCCGCGTCACGGAAATGGATGAGGTGTTGGTGGCGATCATCGCGGTGGGCGACAGCCTGGGGCTGAGTTCCTGGAACAGCTTCTTCTTCACCGCCTCGTCTTCGGTCGCGGCTTCGATCACCAATTCGCGATCCTTGAGGTCGTCCAGCGCCTGGGTGGTGCGGATACGCGCCATGGCGGGCTTGATCGCATCCTGCTGGATGGTGCCTTTGGCGGCCTGGCGTTGCATGTTCTTTTCGATCAGAGCCAAGGATTTGCTCAAGGCATCCTTGTTCAGATCGTCCAGGACAACGTCATAACCCGCCAGCGCCATCACATGGGCGATGCCCGTGCCCATTTGGCCAGCCCCGATCACTCCGATGCGTGAGATACTCATGCTGTTGCCTTTGCTTTAACGGCCGCGCTTGGCCAATTCTTGGTCCAGTTCCGGCAATGCCTGGAACAGGTCGGCCACCAGGCCGAAATCCGCCACCTGGAAGATAGGCGCTTCCTCGTCCTTGTTGATGGCGGCGATGACCTTGGAATCCTTCATGCCGGCCAGATGCTGGATGGCGCCGGAAATGCCCACCGCCAGATAAAGATCGGGCGCCACCACCTTGCCGGTCTGGCCCACTTGATAATCATTGGGCACATAGCCCGCATCCACCGCGGCGCGGCTGGCGCCCACCGCGGCATGCAACCGGTCGGCGACTTTCTCGATCAGCTTGAAATTCTCGGCCGAGCCAAGCCCGCGTCCGCCCGACACCACGATCTTGGCGGCGGTGAGTTCGGGCCGCTCCGACTTCGACAAGGTTTCGCCCACGAATTTCGCGGTGCCGGGATCGGCGGCGGCGGCGATTTTCTCGATTGCGGCGCTGCCGCCTTCGCCCGGAGATTTGAAGCCGGTGATGCGCACGGTGATGATCTTTTTCGGCAACTTCGCTTCCACGGTCTGGATGGCGTTGCCGGCATAGATGGGCCGCTCGAATGTATCGGGGCTCACCACTTTGATGATTTCGGAAATCTGCGGCATGTCCAGCTTGGCCGCCACGCGGGGGAGAATGTTCTTCCCGTTGGTGGTGGCGGGCGCGAGGATCGCGTCATACTTGTCGGCGAGAGACAAGATCAGCGTCTCCATCGTCTCGGCAACCATGTGCGCATAAAGCGCATCGTCGGCGACCAGCACTTCCTCCACGCCCTTGATCTTGGCGGCGGCATCGGCGACCGCGCCGCAATTCTGGCCCGCCACCAGCACATGCACGGGCGTGGAAATGGCCAAGGCCGCACTTACCGTCTTGGCGGTGGCATCGCTCAATGTCTTGTTGTCGTGTTCGGCGAGAACCAGCGAGGCCATCAGATCACCCCCGCTTCGGAAAGCTTGTCCACCAGCTCGGCCACGCTTTTCACCTTGATGCCCGCCTGGCGCTTGGCGGGTTCGGTGACTTTCAGGACCTTGAGGCGCGGCGTGACATCGACACCGTAGTCGGCAGGTGTCTTTTCCGCGATGGGCTTCTTCTTCGCCTTCATGATGTTGGGCAATGACGCGTAGCGGGGCTCATTCAGCCTGAGGTCGGTGGTCATCACCGCGGGAAGCTTCACCTCGACGGTCTGAAGTCCGCCATCCACTTCGCGCTCGATCCTGGCCGCCCCGTCCTCGAGTTCCAATTTGTGTGCGAAAGTTCCCTGGCCCCAGCCCAGCAGCGCCGCCAGCATCTGGCCGGTCTGGTTGGAATCGTCGTCGATCGCCTGTTTGCCGGTAATCACCAGTTCCGGTTTTTCCTCGCCGACGATGGCCCTGAGGATCTTGGCCACCGCCAGGGGTTCGACGTCGCCATCGGTTTTGACCAGGATGCCCCGGTCCGCGCCCATTGCCAGCGCTGTGCGCAGGGTCTCGCTGGCCTGCTGGGGTCCGATCGAGACCACCACGATCTCGCTGGCCTTGTTCTTTTCTTTCAGCCGCACCGCTTCTTCGACGGCGATCTCGTCGAAGGGATTCATGGACATTTTGACATTGGCGAGATCGACACCGGTCTGGTCGCTTTTGACACGGACCTTCACGTTGAAGTCGATCACCCGCTTGACGGGCACCAGCACTTTCATGGCGTTATCGGATCCCCATGGGATGATCGTTGAACTCCGCTTTGGAAGCCCACCATCCCGGTTCTTGTGCGCCGCAACACTAGGCGCGGTCCTCGGCCTCGTCAATAAAGCCGCACCGGGGAGCAGATTGGCTCCTGGAACTTAACGAGTTACGCTGCATTGCAGCACAAACATGCGTCATCCCGCCGCGGCTGGTTGCGCGGCGGGACCCGATTTCTCTGCGTGGTGGGAAAGGCCTATTTCAGGGTGTGAAGATAGGCGATCACGTCGGCGATCTGGGCTTTGCTGGTGATGCCGGCGAACGCCATTTTGGTGCCCGGGACCATCTTGGCGGGGCCGGCAATCCATTTCGCCAGATTGTCGTCTGTCCAGGTGATGCCCGAAGCCTTCATGGGGCCCGAATAGTTGAACCCGTCCACGCTGGCAGCCTTGCGGCCGGCGACGCCGAACAGATTGGGGCCGACGCCATTGCCGCCGTCCTTTTCGACATTGTGGCAGATGGCGCAGCGCGCAAAGACAGCCTTGCCCTGGACCGGGTCGCCCGCGGCCAAGGCCGGCGTGGCCAGGATTGCAGCCGCCATCACAGAGAGCGCGGCGATTCTCCCGTTCGACATCTATTTTTCCTTCTTGGTCTTGCCCCTGAAAGGCTCATTTACATGCGCATCTGGCGCATTTCAACACGCCAAATTTGCTCAAAACGCCGCATTTCCGCCGCTTTACTGCGGTGCAGCTTTTAACCAGCCGCCTGATGAGCACTGGCGTTTCCCACGTCCGGCACGTAAGAAGGGATGGGGCGCAATTTAAGAACAAGCTGTCGTGCTAGATCGAGTTTCCATGCGCCCGCGTCTGCTGGCCTTGAAGTCCGCCGTCCCGCCTTATCCCATTGCCCAGACCGACGCCGCCGAACACGCCCAGGCCCTGTTCAGCAAGGTACGCGACATGGCCCGGCTGTTTCCGGTCTTCGCCAATACCGGCATCGATCGCCGTTACTCCTGTGTGCCGGTCGAATGGTATCTGGAAGAGCATGGCTGGAAAGACCGCACGGAGCTTTACATCGAAAATGCCGTGGACCTGCTGGAAACGGTGGCACGCGGCCTTCTGGACGAAGCGGACCTCGAGCCCGAGGAGATCGACAGCATCGTGGTGGTGTCCACCACCGGCGTCGCCACGCCCAGCCTGGATGCGCTTTTGATCGAGCGCATGGGTCTTCGGCGCGACATCCAGCGGCTGCCGATTTTCGGCCTGGGTTGCGCGGGCGGGGTGACCGGACTTTCGCGCGCCGCAGATCTCGCCGCCGCCAAGCCCGGCCGCAAAGTCATGTTCCTGGTGGTCGAGCTTTGCGCACTTACATTCCGCAAGAACGACATCTCCAACAGCAATATCGTCGCGACCGCGCTGTTCGGCGACGGCGCGGCGGGCGCCATTCTCTCCACCGATGGCGATGGTCCTGCATTCGGGGCGGCGGGCGAACATACCTGGCCCAATTCCCTGGACGTGATGGGCTGGGACATGGCGGAAGACGGATTGAAGGCGCGCTTCGCCCAAAGCATTCCCGCCCTGGTGGCCAGCGATTTCCGTCCGCTGCTCGATCAATATCTGGACCGCAACGGCATCACCCTGTCCGAGATAGACGCTTTTGCCTGCCATCCCGGCGGCGCCAAGGTGCTGGATGCGCTGGAAGATGCCCTGGAATTGCAGCGTGGCGCCCTGGAAGACAGCCGCTCGGTGTTGCGCGATTACGGCAACATGTCGGCGGTGACGGTCCTGTTCGTGGTGGAGCGCATGGAAGTCCTGAAGAAATCCCAGCGCACGCTGCTCACTGCGCTCGGCCCTGGCTTCTCCGCCGCCTTCCTGATGCTGGACGGGCGATGAACTGGGTTGCCTATGCCATCATCTTCCTGGTGGTGCTGCAAAGGCTGGGCGAGTTGATACTCGCCAATCGCAACACCCAGAGATTGAAAGCGCAAGGTGCTACGGAAATCGGCGCCGGCCATTATCCCCTGATCGTGCTGCTGCATGCGGTCTGGTTGTTGGCGGTGCTTTGGCTTTTGCCGGCGGGACTTGAGATTTCCTGGCCCTGGCTGATTCTTTTCGCGCTGCTTCAGGCGGCGCGCGTCTGGGTGGTGATGAGTCTTGGTCCCTATTGGACCACCCGGATCATTTCGGTGCCCGGAAAGCCTTTGATCAAGACCGGGCCTTACCGTTTCGTCCGCCATCCCAACTATATCGTGGTGGCGGGGGAGATTCTGGCGTTGCCGATGGCCTTTCACGAAACCCTGGTGGCGATCTTTTTTTCGCTCGCCAATGCGGCCATCCTGTTCTGGCGCATCCGCGAGGAGGAAATCGGCCTCGCGACAAGGCGGGAACTGAGCTGACGCCATGATCGGCATATCGGAGCCCAGAGACAGCGAGACAAATGCCGCTCTCTGGCTGGGCTTCGCAGCCATGTGCGTGGGCATGTTCATGGCGGTCCTGGATGTGCAGGTCGTCGCTTCTTCTCTCACCGCGATCCAGGCCGCGCTGCATATACCCCTGGGCCGGCTGGGCTGGATTCAAACCGCCTATCTGATGGCCGAAGTGGTGGCGATCCCCTTGACCGGGATCCTTACCCGCGCGCTGTCGCTGCGCATCCTGTTCGCCGCGGCCACGTTGGGGTTCGTCCTCGCCAGCGTCGCCTGCGCGGTTTCGCCCGGCTTCGATATCCTGATCGCGGCGCGGGTGGTGCAGGGATTTTTCGGCGGCATGCTGATCCCGTCGGTCTTTACCGCCGTCTTTGTGCTGATCCCCGAGCGCCATCACATTCTCGCCACCACGCTCGCGGGCGTGGCGGCATTGCTGGCGCCGACCTTGGGGCCGCTTCTGGGGGGGTGGCTGACCGAGACACAGTCCTGGCACTGGATCTTTCTCATCAACATCCTGCCCGGCCTGATCGTGGCTCTGGTCGTGATGCTGACCTTGAAGACCGAGTGCGCGGACATGGGCGTGCTCAAGCGGCTCGACGGCCTTACCTTGCTTTTGTTCGCCGTGTTCTTGGCTGGCTTGCAGTGGCTCTTGAATGAAGGTCCCCATTATCATTGGCAGGGCGCCTATATCTGGAGCCTGATCGCGATATGTGTGGTCACGCTGGTCTGGGGCATCCATCGCGCCTTGTCGGTCGCGCATCCCTTTGTCCATCTCAAGCGCTTCCGCAATCGCGGCTTCGCGTTGGGCTGCGCGCTAAGCTTTGTGCTGGGCGTGGGACTTTACGGCTCGGTCTATCTTCTTTCCCTCTTCCTGGGACTGGTGCGCGGTCATACCCCGATGGTGATCGGTGAAATCCTGATGGTATCTGGCGGCGCGCAGCTTCTCATGTCGCCCATTGCCGCCTGGGCGGAGACGAAAGCCAACGCCAAATTGCTCACCTTGTTCGGCTTCGCGTTGTTCGGCTTGGGCCTCATCGCCAACGGCTTCACCACCCGGACCAGTGATTTCGACCAATTGTTCTGGCCGCAGGTGATGCGCGGGCTGGCGATGATGTTCTGCCTTTTGCCGCCCACGCGTTGCGCGCTGGAGCATTGGCAGCCGCACGAAGTGGCCGAGGCGAGCGGCTTGTTCAACCTGATGCGCAATCTGGGCGGCGCCATCGGCATCGCCGTGATCGACACGATCCTCACAGAGCGGACCGAAGGCCATGTCACGCGCCTGGTGGCGCGGCTTCAGGCCGGCGATCCCGCCGCGGCACGGCTGGCGGGCCTGCCCGTGCGGTTATTCCACAATCACGCCATGGGACCGGTGGATCCGGTCACCCGCGCGATGATCGAGCCCATGGTACGCAAAGCCGCTCTTACTCAGTCGTGCAACGAAGCATGGCTGGTGCTGGGCGTCCTGTTCCTGCTGGCACTGTTGCTGGTGCCGGCAATCGCCAAGCCGAAAGCGCAAAGCGTCTGACAGGCGCTCTCTGCGCTTTACGCTTCAGCGTCCTGAAGTCGGGCCCGAGCCCGGCGGGCGAACGAGCTTTGCATCGGCATTGGGCTGTGGCGTCACCGATTCGGTGGGTGCGGCGGCGGGTGGCGAATTGTCCGCCATGCCGGCCGAGGCATCGGTCGCGGTCGTATTGGTGTTCATGGCCAGGCTGGCATTCTCTTGCTTGGCCTGCTGAAGCTGCTCTTCATTCAACGCCCTGGTCTGCGCGCGTTCCGCCGGCGTGGACGGATGATGGGTGTAGGCTTGCGCGCCTCCTGCCAGGCACACAAGCGCGGTGGCGCCCAGCACGGCTGTCCGGATGCTCCTCATTGGAAATCTCCTTCTCGGTATCCGAGGGTGAAACGGATATTCGGGATGCGCCGTTCCGAGGTTCCGCTCGGCGAAAGCAGGAACTTTCGCCGCCGCCGGAGATTTTCTTCCTGATTGGTTTTTTCAGATTGCGAAAGGATTCGGTCATGCTCGGTACCATTTTGATCATTGTGCTGCTGCTTCTGCTCCTGGGTGCGTGGCCCGCTTGGCCCTATAGCAGCGGCTGGGGTTATTACCCGTCCGGTACTCTGGGTCTGGTGCTGGTCGTCGTTCTGGTGCTGGCTCTGTTGGGCCGAATTTGATGGCGCCGGGTGATGTCCATGGCGAAACGGAAACTGCTTGAAGACATCAAGGCTCGTCCGGGACGCTTTTATCGCGTGCCGGGCGATGTGATGCGCGACCGCCGCTTCGGCGATGGCGAGCGATTGGAAATCCTGCGGGCCTGGGCGGCTGAAGGCGATCCCGGGCTTGCGCAACAGATCAAGGACGCGTTGGGGGATATCGAACGCCGCTTGGCGCCTACCGGCCACGCCGCAGAATAAGGAAGAAAGACATGGCAACAACCAGGGACGGCCACAAGGAACTGGACACCGAGGAAGCCCGGCAGGGCGCAGAGACCGGCACGGTGCGGTGGGTCCTGCACATCAGCCTGGGCCTGGCGATCCTGGCCGGCATCATCATCTATTTCAGCTTCTTCCGGCTCTAACTCTCGACGTTTGGCCGGGACCATCTCCCCTGTGCGCGCGAGGCGCGCTCACGGGCGAGATGCCCGTGGCAACGCCTGCGGTGCGCAGGGCAGAGGGGGCCGGAGAGAGGGGCACTTGACGTACTCCGCTATGCCCGTCACCTAGACCTTGCCGCTGCCGGTCCGGGTTCATGCATAGCGCCGAGCTTTCCATCGTCGTTCCCACCTACAAGGAAAGGGGCAATGTCGCCGAGCTTGTGCGCCGGCTGGACGCAGCCCTTGCCGGGATCGCTTGGGAAGCGGTTTTCGTGGACGACAATTCGCCCGACGGCACCGCCGAGGCGGTCAAGGAGATTGCCGGCAACGATGCGCGGGTGCGCTGTATCCGCCGGGTAGGGCGCCGGGGCCTGGCGGGAGCCTGTATCGAAGGCATTCTGTCCTCTTCCGCGCCTTTTGTGGCGGTGATGGACGCCGATCTCCAGCATGACGAAAAAGTCCTGCCGCTGATGCTGGAGCGGCTGAGGGATGGAAGCGTCGATCTGGTGGCCGGCACCCGCTATGTCGAAGGCGGCAGCGCGGGAAATTTTTCCGAAAAGCGCGGGGCGATCTCCCGTGCCGCCACCAGACTCACACACCGGTTGGTGGGCACCAATCTCAGCGATCCCATGAGCGGCTTCTTCATGATGCGCCGCGAGCCCTTCGAGCGCATCGCGCCCGATCTCTCGCCGGTGGGATTCAAGATCCTGCTCGATATCGCCATCACCGGCGGCGACCGGCTGGCGATCGCCGAACAGCCCTATGTCTTCGGCAAGCGCTTCGAAGGCGAAAGCAAATTCAATGCGCAGATCGGCGTGGAATTCCTGGGCTTGTTGCTGGCCAAGGTGACTGGCGACCTGGTGGACCCGCGGTTCATCTTTTTCGCCATTGTGGGAAGCCTGGGCCTTGTGGTGCATCTGGCGGCGCTGAGGCTGGGGTTGCTGTTCCTGCCCGACGCGTTCCGCGCCGCCCAGATCATCGCCACCCTGGTCGCCATGACCAGCAATTTTCTGCTCAACAATGAGCTTACCTATCGCGATCGCCGGCTGAGCGGCGCGGCGATGCTGCGCGGATTCGTCCTGTTCTGCCTGATCGGCTCGGTGGGCGTGCTCACCAATGTCGATCTCGCCTCCTGGCTCTATACGGAACGGCAGGTCTGGTGGGTGGCGGGTGCGGCAGGCGCGATCATGGGCGCCTTATGGAATTACGCCATGTCGACCTTGTTTGTCTGGCGTGCTCGATGAGCACGCCGGGGGTTCGTTTGGCGCACCCGGTAAGCGAGGCGCGCGATGTGATCGGGCGGCGCACCGCATTGGGGCTGGTGGCCGCGCTGATCGTGCTGCGCGTGGTGATGGCGGCCGTGCTGCCGCTCTCGGCCGACGAAGCCTATTACTGGCTTTGGTCCAGGCATCTGGCGGCCGGCTATTACGACCACCCGCCGGCCATCGCCTTTGTGATCCGGTTCGGCACTTTGCTTCTGGGCAATACGGAATTGGGTGTGCGGCTGGGCGGCGTGCTGCTTTCCATTCTCGCAACCTGGTTTGTCTGGCGGACGGGACAGTTGATCCTCAAGGACGAAAAGCGTGCGGCTCTTGCGGCGCTTCTGTTCAATCTCACCTTGATGATCGGGGTCGAGATGCTGGCGGCGACACCCGACACGCTCTCGGTCAGCGCCACCGCCGGTTTCCTGTTCTTCCTGGCCAAAGTCGAAGACACCGGCGATGGCCGCTGGTGGCTGGGCGTGGGCGTGAAAGGCGGGCTGGGGCTGCTCGCCAAATATTCCGGCTTCTTTGTCGGCCTGGGTGCCCTGCTTTGGCTCCTGGCAAGCCCGCGCGCGCGCGGCTTTCTGAAGACGCCCTGGCCCTGGGCAGGCGCGCTTTTGGCGCTGATCGTTTTTCTGCCCAATCTCTGGTGGCAGAGCAGTCATCACTGGATGACGTTCGCCTTCCAGTTCGGGCGGGTGACGGGCGGCCATCTTACCGGCCGCTATCTTCTGGAATTCGCGGGGGCGCAGCTGGGGCTGGCCACACCGTTCATCCTTGTACTGATGATCTGGGGGGCGGTGCGGGCGGCGCGCGCCACCGATCCGCGTTTTCTGCTGTTGTGCATGATCCTGCCGGCGGTGGCCTATTTCGCGATCCACGCCTTGCACGACCGTGTGCAGGGCAATTGGCCCGCATTCCTCTATCCCATGCTGGCGGTGCTGGCGGCGGATGCTTTTGGCCATGACGGCAAAGGCTGGGCTTCGCGCCTGGCCCTGCCGGTGGCGGGCGTGGTGCTGATTGCCGCCTATCTTCAAGCTGCGACCGGACTTCTGCCCCTCAAGGGCGATCCGCTGGCGCGTCTATTGGGCGTGGGCATGCGCGATGCGGCAGGCGAGCTTGCGCTTGTCAAAGAGCAGAAAGGCGCGGATGCGATTCTCGCCAGCGATTATGAAATGACGGCATGGCTGCGTTTCTATGCGCCCTCGCTCCGCGTCATCGCGGTGGATCAACCCAACCGCTATCTTGAGACGCCGATGGTGCGGGCAGGCTCCGGGCCGCTTTTGTATGTGGCGGATCGCGAAACGGACCGGAACCTTTTGGCCGATTTCGGGACAGTGCGGCAATTGCCGGATCTTGTCCGCGGGCGCCATGCGCGTGCGATCGCCCGTTACTCGCTCTGGCAATTGGATGCGCCACGCCGGGCGATAGAAGGTAAAACGCCTTGAGCGAGAGCAGCTTATCGATTTTGGGAAGAGAGCGGACACCCGAGGCGGGCTGTCGAAGGGGCTGGGGGCGTTCCGGATCGGACGTCCGCTCGGGATAAAGAACGAAGGGCCCGGAAGTTCGTTCCGGGCCCTCTTCTGTTTTTTCACATTTTCTGGGCGGTCGCATTGGGCGGCGCCCGAAGCGTTTTCAGGGGCGCTTTCGCGTTCGGCGTAAAATCAGCCGAGCCGAACAGCAGGCCCAACAGCAAAAGGCCGGCAATTGCCGCTTCAAAGGGATGTTCGATGATCCGGCGGGGTATACGCATAGGCATGCCCTCCTTGGCCTTCAAATCAGATGGGAGGCCTGCCGCGTAGCGCGCCGGAAAAGGCGCTGACGATCAAGAGGATGACGAAAACAATCAACAAAAGTTTGGCGATGGTGGCGGCCAATCCGGCAAGGCCGAAAAAGCCCATATAGCCGGCGACCAAAGCCAAGATCAGGAAGGTCAAAGCCCAACCCAGCATGGATTTTTCTCCGAAGACGTCCCACGCAGAACGTCCGCTCGGTCGCTCGGTTCCGGGAAACTATTTTTGCGGCTTGTTGCGCTTGAGGAACATGTCGGCGGCGCCGGCCAGGCCGGCACTGACGATCGCGATCCACGGCGTTTCCTTCACCGCCGCCGCGATCAGGGCGGTGATGATCTGGCGCGCGCCAGCCGACATGGGTTGTGGTTTGGGCGGACGGGTGCTGGCGACGGCCAATGCCCAGATCAATGGCGGCACCAGGAAGATCGCGCCCGCGATCACGTCACCCCACGCCGCGCCCACATAGGGCCGAAGCGCGGTGGCGATGCCCAGGATGATGAAGCCGACGCCGAAAAAAACCAGCGCCATGCCCACCATGATCAGGAATGCTTTTGCCCCCAGACGCGCGAACATGAAGACCCGCCCTTGTTTCCTGCGACCTTTATCGCGGAATCAGCGGCGAAGGAAGATCGCGCCCAGAAACGCGCCAATACCGCCGGCGATCAGAAGCGAGACGAGGGGCTGCTGGCGCACTTGTTCGCGCAGATTCTCCGCATTCTCTTCGGCCCATTCTTCGGCGTCTTCACGGAATTCGCCGGCCATCACCTTGGCTTCGCGCGCGGCTTCTTCGGCCAGGCGCATGGCGCGGTCGGCCACGTCCTCGGCCGAACGCATGGCAAGTTGCGCGCGATCGGACGCGATCACGCCCACATCGCCGGCAAGGCCCTTGATGTCCTGCTGCAGCGCCTCGAAATCGTTGCGCAGCGCGGTCAGGCGCGCATCGATGCCATTGGCGGTTTTCTTTTTCGCGGCCATGTCGAATCTCCAAACGCAAATACGAAAATGAATCAGGCTGCCATTTTAAGCGGCTTGGCGTGCCACCGGATGGAAGAACAGCGCCTGGCCGACCGTGGCCTGCACCGTCTCGGGCAGGAAAGGCTTGGCGATCAAATACGTGGGCTCCGGCCGCTCGCCGGTCAAAAGTTTTTCCGGATAGGCGGTAATGAAAATCACGGGAATATCAAAGGACGACAAAATTTCGTTGACGGCGTCGATGCCGGAACCGCCTTCACCCAGATTGATGTCGGCCAGCACCAGGCCCGGACGTTCCGAGCGGGCCTTGGCCACGGCTTCGTCCTTGGTGGCGGCGGTGGCGACGACTTTGTGGCCCAATTCGGTGACCAGGTTTTCCAGGTCCATGGCGATAATGGGTTCGTCTTCGATGATCAGCACCTTGCTGGCCAGCTGGCCGTCAATGGTCTTCTGGGCATCCAGAATGGCGGATTCAACCTCCGCTGGGGTCTCATCGATGATGAAGGCGGCTTCCTCGGGGCTGAAGGCTTCGACCGCGGTCAAAAGCAGGGCAGCCCGCTTGGAGGCGGAAAGGGCTTTCAGCCGGTTTTCCGGGCTCCCGGCCTCGGCCTCGTCATAATGCTCGGCCCCCGACTGCCAGATGGCGTGGAAAAGACGGTACAGACCCACCCGGGGCGGCACCCCCTCGGTCAGGCTCTCATCCCCTTCCAGGAGGGCCGTCAAAGCGGCCCGGACATGGGCATCCCCGGAGGCCTGAGAACCTGTCAGCGCCCTGGCGTAGCGGCGCAGATAAGGCAGGTGTGGCGCAAGGGTTTGCGTCATGCTCATGAAAAGGCTCCTTCGGCGTAAATCAAAGCGCGAAAAGGAAATTCACGCCAGCCCAAAAAGTTCCCTGGCAAAGAGGAACCTTTCCATAGGGGGGACGTTCTGGACCGTGAGGGGCGCGAAAACTAGGCGATTGTCAGCCTTTGGAGTGCTCGTCCTAAGATGCAATGGGATACCACAGTGTCGAACGAGGAAAAGCCGAACGAGAAAGCTCGCGCGATCCGGGCCCGTCAGCGGGCTATCGGGCGTGAACTCCGGCGCATGTACGACGATGTCGCCCAGGAACCCATCCCGGACGATTTCATGGATTTGCTGCGCCGCATCGATGACGCCGAGGATGCCCGGACGGGCAAGAAGGTGTCGTGATGGTAGCTCCTGCCCCCCTGCGCCATGAGCCCGGCAAGGATGCCGGCAAGGACGATGGCGACAGCGATTTCAAGAACGAATTGCTGGCCCTGATCCCGTTCCTGCGCGCTTTCGCTCGTTCGCTCACCGGCAACCAAGAAGGCGCCGACGACTTGGCGCAAGAGACCTTGGTTAAAGCCTGGCAAAGCCGGGCCACCTTCATTCCCGGCACCAATCTGAAAGCCTGGCTGTTCACCATCCTGCGCAATCAATTCTATTCCGACCGGCGCCGGGCCTGGCGCCAGGCGCCCTGGGACCAGGACGCGGCCGAGCGCATTCCCGGCGGCGGCGAGGACCAGGTTTTCTCGGCGCAATTGTCCGATACGGCGCGCGCGTTGCGCTGCCTTTCGGACGAACAGCGCGAAGCGTTGATTTTGGTGGGTGCTGGCGGTTTTTCGTATGAAGACGCGGCGGCGATCTGCAAATGCGCCGTGGGCACCGTGAAGAGCAGGGTGGCCCGCGCCCGCAAGGCGCTGATGGAAATCCTCGACGGCGATGATACGCTGGAAGGCGTGTCACGGCCCGCCGAAGGAGACGCCGCCCGTGAGATTATGGCGCAGTTGGACCGGCTTACCCCGACGGAGTCAGGGGACCCCGGTGGAAAACGCCGCCCAAAATAATCCCCCCGACAGCGCATCCTCGACCGACCGCGGCTGGACGCTGCGCCAGCGATTGCTGCTTATCATCACCATCGCGCTTTTGCCGGTGGCGGTGGTCAGCATCTTCCAGGGCGTGGAGCGGGTAAAGCGCGATACCCAGGATGTGAGCGCGCAGCTCATCGAATCCGCGAAGACCACCGCGGCCGATGAAAACAATGTGCTAACCGCAGGCGAGCAGATCCTGCGCGCGATGGGCGCGCTCAAGGATGTGCGCGAGATGAGCGGCAATTGCGACGCCATCATGGCCGATGCCATGATCGGGGTGAGTTATTTCAGCGATTTGAGCCGCGTCGATGCCCAGGGCAACCTGGTCTGTGCGGCGGTTCCGCTCTCCAAGGGCATCAATATTTCGAAGCGGCCGGTCTTTGCCGCCGTCAAAGCCGCCAAGGGCGTGGTGGTGGGGACCCAGGCCATCGGCCTGGCGTCGGGCCGGCCGATGATCGCCACGCAGCTTCCGCTTCACAATCCCGACGGCAGCTTTGCCGGCAGCGTCGGCATCACCTTGGACACGCAATGGTTCGGCTATCTTTTGCGCGCCCATCCCCTGCCAGCCAATGCCGTGGCCGTCATCTATGACAGGAACGGCGCCATTCTTGCCACCAATGACGCGACGGTGGCGCCGGCGATTGCCGCCGTGGCGAAGAATGCGGGTTTTCCCAGCGGCGTCTCGCTGGATGCGCGTCAGGGCGGCCAGGCCTGGCGCTTCGGCACTGTCGCGCTTCTGGGCAACAGCCTGTTCGTGGCGTTCGGCCAGCGCGAGACCCAGTTGTTCGGCCAGACCTATCTGCATGTGGGGATCGATTTCCTTCTTCCCATCGCGATGATCCTGTTTGCCTGGATCGCGATCTCGATCGCCACCGACCGGCAGGTGACGCAGTGGATCGCCTATCTCCGCCGCATCGCCATCGCCTATCGCAGCGGCCATTACACCATTCGTCCCGATCTGGCCGATGCGCCCAGCGAGTTCAAGCAGCTGGGCGAGGCGATGAGCGCGATGGCGGAAGGCATCCAGGATCGCGACCGGCGCCTGCGCGATTCCGTCAACATGAAGACGGTCCTGATTCGCGAAATTCATCATCGCGTGAAAAACAATCTCCAGATCGTGATGAGCCTTCTTTCCATCCAGGCCAATCAGATCAAGGATCCCACGGCCCGCGATGTGCTGATGCAGGCCCAGACACGCATCAATGCGCTGGCCCTGGTGCACCGCATCCTCAACGAGCTGGAAGACCAGTCCACGCTCGACCTGAAACAGCTGCTGGATGAATTGTCGCGCCAGATCGCCGAAGGCATTGGCAATACCAAGAATGTGCGCGTCGAAGTGGATGTGCCCCACATGGTGGTGTCCAGCAATGTGGCGGTGGCGGTGGCGTTGTTCACCGTCGAGGCGCTGACCAACATCTTCAAGCACGCCTTCCCCCGCCAGGCGCCGGGCGTGATCCGCGTCAGGCTGGCGCCTGACGGCGAAGGCCGGCTGAAACTGTCGGTGGCCGATGACGGCATCGGCTTCTCGCTCGACGATACCGGGCGCAGCGTGGGCTCGCGGCTGATCCGCACCTTCGGCGCCCAGCTGGGCGGGGTGTCCTCGGTCAAGTCCAATCCCGGCGAGGGCACCGTGGTGGAGCTGGTCTTTCCCGACCCCACCGTCAAGGACCGGGGCGAAGCGCCCCAAATGCCGCAAAAAGCCACAGCTGCCGTGGCCGAATAGCGGTCCCCGGCGTCACGGAATTTGGTTTTTTTGGCGGGCCTTCCCATTTATGGTCCGGCCCGCAAATCAATCGCCCTCCCAAGGATTCCCTTTATGGCTGACAGTTTTGACGCAATCGTCATCGGTGGCGGTCCCGGCGGCTACAACGCCGCCATTCGCCTGGGCCAGTTGGGTCTTACCGCGGCTTGCGTGGACAAGCGCGGCACCTTCGGCGGCACCTGCCTGAATATCGGCTGCATTCCGTCCAAGGCGCTGTTGCATGCCAGCGAACGCTTCCACGAAGCCGAACATGATTTCGCCAAGCTGGGCATCAAGGCGCAAGTGAGCATCGATCTTCCCGCCATGATGGCGCAGAAGGACAAGGTGGTGGGCGAACTTACCAAGGGCGTGGAATTCCTGTTCCGCAAGAACAAGGTTGAAGGCGTGGTGGGCGAAGGCCGCATCACCGCCCCGGGACAAGTCGAAGTCAAAAGCAAGGATGGCGCCATCCGCCGCCTTTCGGCCAAGCACATCATCATCGCCACAGGCTCGGATGTGACGCCGCTGCCTGGCGTCACCATCGATGAAAAGCAGATCGTCTCGTCCACCGGCGCGCTGGCGCTGGATGCAGTGCCGAAGTAGCTTCTGGTGGTGGGCGCAGGCGTGATCGGGTTGGAACTGGGTTCGGTCTGGAAGCGGCTGGGCAGCGATGTGACGGTGGTCGAATTCCTGGATCGCATAACGCCTGGCATGGACCTGGAAGTGTCCAAGGCGTTTCAGCGCATCCTCGCCAAACAGGGTATCGCCTTCCAGCTTTCCACCAAGGTGATGGGCGTAGAGAAGAAGAAAAGTGGCCTCGCTATCACGGTGGAGCCGGCTGCGGGCGGCGAAAAGAGCGTGATCGAAGCCGATGTGATGATGGTCTGCATCGGCCGGCGGCCCTTTACCGACAATCTGGGTCTGGAAACGGTGGGCGTGAAGCTGGACAAACGCGGCCGTGTCATCACCGACGCGCATTACCGCACCAATGTGGCGGGCATTTATGCCATCGGCGATTGCCGCGAAGGCCCGATGCTGGCGCACAAGGCCGAAGACGAAGCGGTGGCCGTGGCGGAATTGCTGGCGGGCAAGGCGGGCCATGTGAATTACGACGCGATCCCGTCGGTGATCTATACCGCGCCGGAAGTGGCCGCGGTGGGCAAGACCGAAGAGGAACTGAAGGCCGAAGGGCGCGCCTTCAAGGTGGGGAAATTCCCTTTCACCGCGAATGCGCGCGCCAAGACCATCATGGCGACGGAAGGCTTTGTGAAGATCCTGGCCGACGCCAAGACCGACCGCATCCTGGGCTGCCACATCATCGGGCCGGAGGCGGGCAATCTTCTGGCGGAAGTAGTGCTGGCGATCGAGTTCGGGGCTGCGTCGGAAGACATCGCCCGCACCTGCCATTCCCATCCCACCTTGTCCGAAGCCGTGCGCCAGGCGGCGATGGCCGTCGAAAACTGGGCTATGCAGATGTGATTTCGCTGCATGCCGAGGGAAGGGGATCCATTTTCCTCGGCGCCAGCTTCACATGCTCCGGCCTTACCCCCATGCCGATAAAGCGGCCGGGAAATTGCCGTGCCCACGGCCAGGCGTTGAGCCATTTTAGGAGCAGGGGGGCTTTCGGCGTTTCACTGGCGCGCAAGGCAGGGCTCAGCACCCGGTTCTGCACCAGCACCTGAAAGCCCTGGATCACTTTGGTGGGAAATTCGCGGCGGCGCTGAACTTTTTTCAAATCGCTCAGCTTCGCCACGCCTTTTTGCAGCGCCGGTCCCACCAGATTGGCGGTGGCAACCGCGTCCTGGATGGCAAGATTGATTCCCACCCCGCCCACTGGTGACATGGCATGCGCGGCATCGCCGATGCAGAGAAGGCCCGGACGCGCCCATTTCTCCATCCGGTTCACCATCACGGTGAGAAGCTTCACTTGAGAAAAGTCGGTGATCGCGCCATCCACCCGTGATGCGGCAAAGCCCGCGACATCCTTCAATCGCGCGCGGAATTGCGCCAGGCCGCCGGCCTTGATCACGCTGAAGCCGTCCTTCGAAATCAGATAGCCGCACTGCCAATACCCGTCGCGCGGGATCATCACAAAGAACTGGCCGCCTTTCACGCGCCCCACCAGCTCTCGCGGATCGCTCTTTTCCATGGGCAATCTGAGCCACAGCACGTCGAAAGGAGCGCCGATATGTTTGACCTTGAGTCCGGACTTGGCG
>DATKPL010000270.1:0-2328 GCA_035524155.1 Rhizomicrobium sp. | reverse complement strand
AATTTGCCGATGCGATCGACATGTTTCTGATCGTATGTGCCGGGTGAGCAGACGATCTTGGCATCGCGGCCCAGGATGTCGCGGATCGCCTTGGCCGTGGCCGACGCCACGGGACCGTTGCGGTCGGTCATCACCGGCTCGACATGGAAAAGCTCACGCAATTTGTAACGGAATCCCGCGCGGTCGCGTTGCAGCCCATCGAGCAGCGATTTCACTTCACCCTGGACCTGGGCCAGGGACTCCTCGATCAGGAAACGGCGATCGATCACGATGCGGCAGGAATCGGCCACGCAGGGCGCGGGCAGCCCTTCGTGATGTTCTGCCTGCCCACCATGGATGGAATTGATGTTCATGGTGGATTGGCGCGCCCCATCGGGCACCACCGGCATGTCGGAATGGCGCGCGGCCAGCGCGGGATAAAGCGCATGCTCGAACTTTTCCAGCACCGCGCTCATGTGGCGGACTGCGCTGTCGCCCAGGAACGGCATCGAGCCGTGCGCGATGCGGCCCAAAGTCTCGATCTCGGCCCACCAGACTCCGCGATGGCCAATGCAGACCCGGTCCACATTCAGCGGCTCGGGAATGATCACATGATCGACGCGCGGCTTTGAGAACCAGCCGCGCTCGGCCAGATAGGCGACGCCGCCATAGCCGCCCGATTCCTCGTCCACGGTGCCGGAGATTTCCAGCGCGCCGGGCAGATCGGCGCCGGAATCGATCAACGCTTCCACTGCCACGACTGCGGCGGCGATGCCGCCTTTCATGTCGCAGGTGCCGCGGCCATAAAGCTTGCCGTCCTTCACCACGCCTTCGAACGGATCGACCGTCCAGCCCGCGCCAGTCTGCACCACATCGAGATGGCCGTTGAAATGCACGCATGGTCCGGGCCGCTTGCCTTCGCGGCGGCCGATCATATTGATGCGGGGATATTTGTCATTGTCGCCCGGCGCGCCTTCGGCCCGCACATAAGTGACGTCGAAACCCCGGCGTTTCAGCCGGTCACCCAGGAATTCCGCGCAAGGCCGATAGGCTTCCCCTGGCGGATTGATAGTGGGAAACCGCACCAGATCGCGCGCCAGCGCGACGATCTCATCCCGGCGGCGGTCAATCTCGCTTAAGACCGAATCCAGACCCCGAACCTGCTCAGATGCAACGGCCACCATCCACCTCCAGGGCGACGCCCGTGATCATGGACGCTTCGTCGCTGCAAAGAAAGCAGGCGGCGGAGGCAATATCGTCCGGCGTGGAGAAACGGCCGATGGGGATGGAGGCCAGGAATTTGGCCCGGATTTCCGGCGTATCCTGGCCCATGAAGGTGGCGAGAAGCGGCGTTTCACCCGCCACCGGATTGATCGCGTTCACCCGGATGCCGAACGGTGCAAGCTCAATCGCCATGGCGCGGGTGGCGGTGATCATCCAGCCCTTGGAGGCATTGTACCAGGTGAGATTGGGCCGGGGACTGACGCCGCCGGTGGAGGCGATGTTGAGGATCGCGCCGCGCTTGCGCGCCTTCATCGCAGGCACGATCTCGCGGGCGGTGAGATAGACCGACTTGGCATTGATCGCCAGGACTCGGTCGAAGACGTCTTCCGGGATCGTATCGAGCGCCTGCGGCTTATGGCCGATCCCCGCATTGTTCACCAGGATGTCGATCTCGCCCCATTTGCCGCGCACCGCCTGAACCAGGGCGCGCACATCGGATCCACGCGAAATGTCGGCGCCGACCGCCAGGCCATTCAACTCTTTCGCCAATTCTTGCGCGGCATCGTCATTGAGGTCGGCGATCGCGACGCGAGCGCCTTCCTGGGCGAAGCGGCGGGCGATGCCTTCGCCGAAACCCGATGCGCCGCCGGTGACGATGGCGACTTTGTCCTTCAACCGGTCAGCCATGGAACGCGGCCACGGTCTTCACCCGGCTGAAGGCATAGAGCGCCTCGAAGCCTTTTTCGCGCCCGTGCCCCGAGCGACCCGTGCCGCCGAACGGCAACTCCACGCCGCCGGCCGCGCCATAATTGTTCACGAACACCTGGCCAGACCGCACGGCCTTCGCCAGCCGCATGGCGCGGCCGCCATCGCGCGTCCAGACACCAGCAACCAGACCATAGGGTGTGCCATTGGCGATGCGGATGGCTTCGTCTTCGGAATCGAATGGGATTACCACCTGAACCGGTCCGAAAATTTCTTCCTGCGCCAATTTGTGATCCGGAGGAACATTGCCGAATAACACTGGCGCCACAAAATGCCCGCCTGCGGGCGCGTTGGACGCAACCGCGCCTTCTGCAATCACCGTCAGGTCTTTGCGACCCAGTTCGATATATTTCTCAACTC
>DATKPL010000269.1:0-3180 GCA_035524155.1 Rhizomicrobium sp. | reverse complement strand
TGTAAAGCGTCACCCGCCAGCGGCTGAGACTGGGGTTTTCTCCAGGCACCAGCGTCTCGCGGCCCAGGAAGAAAGTGGTTTGGTCCATCTCCAGCGCCAGGCCGTGGGCGCGCGCCAGTGCCAGGTCTTGCGGAATATCCGGGCTTTCGAAAAAGCCATAGACCAGGCGGGTGATGAAAAAGCCCTTGCCCAGCTTTTCCACCGCGATGCGCCGCGACGCCGGCACGAAAGGGGTATCCGCCGCCGTCACCGTGGCCAGCACCACGCGCTCATGCATCACCTTGAAGTGCTTGAGGCTGTGCAGCAGCGCGCCCGGCACCATGTCGCTGCGCGCGCTCATGAACACGGCGGTGCCGGCCACGCGCTGGGTCATCTTGTCGGCGCGCTCCAGGAAGAGATCGAGCGACAGGGAACCTTCGCGCACTTTTTCCATATAGACGCGCCGGCCAACCCGCCAAGTGTCCATCACCACGAACACGGCCGCCGCCACCGCCAAAGGCAGCCAGCCGCCCTGCACGATCTTGAGCGCGTTGGAGGATAGGAAGGCAAGGTCCACCAAGCCCAGCGAACCGAATACGCCGAACACCGCCCATTTCGACCAGCCCCAGCGATGATAGGCGACCACGCCCACCAGCACGGTGGAGATCACCATCACGCCGGTGACGGCGATGCCATAGGCCGAGGCCAGCGCATCGGAGGATTTGAAGATCAGCACGATTAGGATCACGCCCACGCCCAAAAGGACGTTGATGCGGGGCACATAGATCTGCCCGCGCTCCATTGCCGAGGTGTGGCGAATCTCCATGCGCGGCAATTGCCCCAGCTGCACCGCCTGGCGGGTGATGGAAAAGACTCCCGAGATCACCGCCTGCGAGGCGATGATGGTGGCGGCCGTAGCCAGTATGATCATCGGATAATGCGCCCAGGACGGCGCCAGCGAATAGAACAGGAATGCCGTCTGCTTGGGATGCGCCAGGAGCAGCGCGCCCTGGCCGAAATAGTTCAAGATCAGGGCGGGGAACGCGAAATAGAGCCAGGCCCAGCGGATCGAGCGGCGGCCGAAATGACCCATATCGGCATAAAGCGCTTCGCAGCCGGTAACCGCCAAGACCACCAGACCCAAAGTGACGAATGCGGTCCAGGGTTCGCGCGCAAACAGCGTCACGCCATACATCGGGTTGGCGGCTTCGAGAATCTGCGGTGATTTGAGGATCGCACTGACGCCCAGAACGGCGATGACGACGAACCACACCGCCATCACCGGACCGAACAGGTTGCCGATCTTTGCCGTGCCACGGCGCTGCAGGAAAAAGAGCCCGATCAGGATGGCGACGGTCAGGGGAAGCACCAGAGGCGTGAAAGCGCCGCCATCCGCGCTCAGGCCTTCCATGGCGGACATGACGGAAATCGCGGGCGTCAGCATGCCGTCGCCATAGAACAATGCCAGTCCCATCAGGGCGGCGACACCGATCGCGGTCTTGACGTTGCGACTCACGGGCGCGCGATGGGCCAGCGCCGCCAAGGCCAGGACGCCGCCTTCGCCATTGTTGTCGGCGCGCATGATGAAGACCACATATTTGATGGTCACCACGATCACCAGCGCCCAGAAGATCAGCGAGACCGAGCCATAGACGGCGGCGATCGCGGGCGCATTGCCGCTCGCGGCCGCCTGCGCGGTTTGCTGCATGGCGTAAAGCGGCGAAGTGCCGATATCGCCGAACACCACGCCCAGCGCGCCCAAGGTAAGACCCAACTCGCGCTTCAGCGAAGGCGGGGCATCCGGGGACATGGCGGACGGATTGCTGGCTTGGACCGGGCTCGACAGGTTCACAGGGTTGACGCTTCTTGGGGGCGGCTCATGGGTGGAGGCGGGTTCTCAAGCGAGAATCTTTCATGGGGCCGGTTGCCCGCGGGCCGGGAAAATAGGCTTTTCAGGGCTTCCGTTCAAACCCCCCGCCGTCAGCGCGGTTAAACCGGCAAATTCTTGGAATTATTGACCTTTGATCAGGTCTGCCAGCGGATCGCTGCTGGCAATCAAATCCGTGGAGGACGTTTGCGTCGGGCCGATAAAGCCCTGCACGGGATAGATGCGCCCGCCCCAGGCGCCGGTCTTGACGTTCCAGACGCGCACTTCGCTCCAGTCATTGGCCGCGCTCACATCGGCCACCGGATCGTCGACATAGATCGCGCCGTCATCCAGCCAGTTGGCATGATCGACACGGATTTCGCGCGCGTTCGTCATCGCGCGCACCACCGCGACATGCCCGCTCTTGGGCCCGGAATAACCGGCCAGCACCATGACGGATCCCAGTTCAGGCACGGACTCGCGCGGGAATTTTCCTGCCGCCTGGTCCCACCAGGTCCAGGCGTCGCCATAGATCTTCACATTGGAATGATCGCGCGCATACGGCACGCATTGGATGGGCGATGACGGCGTGTTGACTTGCGCAGTCGGTGCGCTTTCGGGCGGCAGCGACGAATAGACGGCATTGTCGCTGGCGCAGCCCGCCAGCCCCGCCGCCACAAACGCCAGCACGATGATCCGTCCCCGAACCCCTGACATGCATCCCCTTTGCCGTCTCAGCGTGATGATCCGTCACGCGAGAGTAAAGAGGCGATCAGATGGTTAATATTTTGTTTACCCGGCCTTAATTCATTCGCCGGGGGTGATGCGGCTGCGCACGGGTTCCCCTGCGCCGGACGCGCCCATGGCGCCGATGGAAACCAGGCCCGCCACGGCGAAAAAGAAGAACACCGCGCTCCAATTGGATTCCGCAAAGGCGAAAATCGGCAGCAGCACGCCCGCCATAAGTTCCGGCAGGCCGCGCCAGCCCCCGGCATGCCGCTCGCCCACGCGTGTGGTGCGGTTGAAATCCATGCGGGTGCTGAAGAAGGCTTCGAAGGTGGCGCGGGTATTGGCCAGAATCAAACCGGACGGAAACACGACAGCCAGCAGCAAGGCGCGGTACAGCCTGGGTTCATGTTCCTGGCCCAGCATGCGCTGGCCCAGATAGAGATAACCGATCGACGACGCCAAGCCTAAGAAAGTGACGATCAGGCCCAGCAGCGCCACGGCGGAATAATAGACCACGCCCATATACATAAGCGTGAGGGAGATCGCGGCGCTGGTGAACGCCAACATGTAGAAAGCGAACTGGCACATCTGAAGTGTCATCGCCG
>DATKPL010000268.1:0-4118 GCA_035524155.1 Rhizomicrobium sp. | reverse complement strand
ATTTGGACGTTTACAGGAATTGGCGCGGGCCAAGATCTTTCCGCGTTGCAAGCGGACATCGCCGATTGGCCGAAGCCGAGCCTGACCATCATCAGGGACACAACTCTCGGCGTCGCGCCGTTCACCTTCTACTATCCCAAGGGATCGGGAATAATGATGCGCCCCGGTCCAAACGGGCCAATCACGATCGATCTTGGCGAGGCGATTGGCGGGATGATGCAGGAGCAGTTCGATGCGGTCCTCTATCTCGGGCCCAAATCCGAGATCACCTATGCCAAGCTGCCAAAGTCTCTGTGCGCTGACCCCGGCTATGTTGAAATGCGCGCCAACCGCCTATCTGCGATGCGGCCGCCAGGGGCGCCCTCGACGGGACCCTCTCCCGCCGCAGAAGCCTTCCGAATGCGCTGCAAGGCGGCGTTGGAGGAACCGGACGCCGCTCCAACGCCTGGTCGCTGACGGCAACTTAGACATGCCGCAGTGTAGGGGTGCGCTGCCGGTGGAAGGCGCTTCAGGCTGAATGTTCGCTTTGGGTCGCCGAACGCATCCGCGCGGCATTTTCAATTTCAGTAGCAATCCAAAGAAAAAGAGCCCAGGTGTTGCCAAAAGCGTCACCTAGCCGGCCTATTCCTATATCCCCGCCCTTGGGGGCGGCCTTTTTGTTGGAGCATGATTTTCCCAGGTAGAAGCAGCCTGCGTTGCGTTCTGGCGCGCGCGATCCGCAAGGAGCGGCGCGAAGAGCGATGCGGTGCCCATCGGTCGAGCGCCGCGACAAAGCGGGCGCCCGCCAGAAATGCAACCCGAAGGGCCGGGTTCTTTTGCGTCGCAGGTTCGTCAAAGGGCTTGCCCGTAGAACACCGCTACGGCCTTCGCCCTTCTGCCTACGCCGCAAAATCCCTCCGGCGCAGGCGGTTCTACCTGGGAAAATCATGCTCCAACAAAAAGGCCGCCCCCAAGGGCGGCCTTTCCGTTTGCCTGGCTTCCGGCTTTACGCCTGCACGACCTTGTTGAAGGCATTGAAGAAGCCTTCCATGTCCTGCTTGGAGCCGATGGTGATGCGCGACACGTTCGGCCAGGTCGGCCAGGAGCGGCCGATGCCCACGCCCTGGGCGCGGAACGCGGCCTGCATGTCTTTCGCGGACTTGGTCTTCCAGTCCACCATCACCATGTTGGCCTCGCTGGGGCCGATCACCTTGAAGCCGCGCTTGGTGAGGAAATCCACCGTCATGGCGCGGTTCTGGTTCAGCGTGCTGCGGCGCTGCGCGATCGTCGCCTTGTCGTTAAGGCTGGCCGTGGCGCAGGCCACCGACGCGACCGGCAGCATGTTCGACAGATAGCCGCCGTCATACAGCCTGAGCTTCTGCAGAAGGTCGGGGCGACCCATCACGTAACCGACGCGCGCGCCGGCCATGCCGAAGATCTTCGAGAAGGTGCGGTTGACCAGCACATCCTTGCCAGCCGCCGCCAGATGGCTGGTGGTGTTGTTGGGATAGTCCTTGGAGAAATGGATATAGGCTTCGTCGATCACCACGATCGAGCCGGCCGGCTTGTTGTCCACCAGCCATTCGATCTCGGAGGTGGGTGTCATGGTGCCGGTGGGATTGTTGGGGTTGACGACATAAATGACGCCCGCATTGGCGTCCGCCGCCGCCATCGCCTTCACGTCGTGGCGATAATCCGCCGTCAGCGCCACATTCTTGATCGGCACGTTGAGGAATTTGGCGGCGCGTCCCATGGTTTCATAGCTGGGATCGGCCTGAACCAGCGACTTGGTGGGCGAGGAGAACGCGAAGATCGAACGGACCAGCGCCTCGTTCGAACCAGGCCACGGCATGATGTGATCTTCGGGAACATTTTCGATCTGCGCGACCGCCTTGATCAGCTTGCCGCGTTCGTCATTCGGCGAGTAGCGGTTGGACATCGGCGCCGTCTTGACGAATGCCTGAAGACCGACCGGCATGGGACCGGTCCAGCATTCATTGGAGCTGATGCGCACCTTCATGGCCCCTTCCTCTTGTGCGGCGGCCAGTTCGGGTGCCAAGGCAAACGCCGTGGCCGCGGCGCCGCCGACCATCATGGCGGCGCGCATCATCTGACGGCGCGAAAAACCGCGAGCCAGCAGATCGTCTTTTCCTTCTTCGGTGATGAAGCTTAGCATTCGGATTTCTCCCTAAGAGATTTGTGGCCCGGACCAGGATGCGAAGTGACAGGAAATCTCGGAGCCGCCTACATGTCCCCAGCTCAAGCGCGGCGAAGGTAAGGCTACAGCCAGGTTACCGATCGTTCAAGTTTGGCTTACCCTTGGGGAAGCCTGTTCGAACCGAATGTCTGCTCAAATTTAAGGCTTTCCGCCAAGCGGTCCTCGCGTTAGCGGGCGCAGCATTTTCCACCAACCAGAAAACGAATCAGTCCGGCCGGAAACCGCAAATATTCTGTCCGGAACTTCGGCAGCAGCGCGGCGGGCCAAGCAAGACGCGTGCAAAAAAGCGGCGGAAGTCCTGGCGGAATCGGCCAGACATGGGCCCTGTCGGCGTGCCATCTTGCAAAGACTCCCCTCGCGGATTCAGATTCCGATTCGAGAGGTTGAGTCGCGCATGGAAAGACTGGCGCAAGCGGTTCACGTCATTCCGGACGAAGGCCATGTTCTGGCGCACGCGCCTCATGGCCGGGAATACCATGTCACGTTCGACGGCCGGTATTGGAATGTGGGCACCGACGATGGCGAGGCGGGCCCTTCTTCGTTCGACCGGGACATGGCGATCACACTCGCAATCCGCGCCGCCCGGCATGATCATGCCGACGGGATGGATGTGGCGGTCTCTGTCGAAGAGCAGGATGGGACCTTCAGGCTGGCTTGGGCCTCGGCCTGATCCGGCCGCGAGGGCCGGTAATCGGCGAGTGCGGCCATGCGCACGGGATCGCATAACACCATATGCGCCCCACGGCTTTCGATCAGATGCTCGCGCTTCAATTGCTGCAGGATGCGGTTGGTGTGCACCACGCTGATCCCCAGGGCGTCGGAAAGGACCTCCTGCGACAGCGGCAGATGAAAGCTCTGGCCCTGGACCAGCCCCATTCCCTTCAGGCGCACATAAAATTCCAGTAGCAGATGGATCAGCCTTTCATGCGCCGATTGGCGGCCAAGCCGCACCACTTGATCGCGCAAACCCGCTTCTTCCTGCGCAATCATCCGCCAGACGATATCCTTGAGCGGGCCGCCGTCCCGGCTCATCGCGCCGGCCAGAAACGGCAAAGGACTTGAGACCAGCGGCGTCGCCGCCACCACGCTGCACATGGCCAGATTGTCGGGCCGCCCGCAAAGCCCGACCACATCGCCCGGCAGCAGAAAGCCGAATATCTGCCGCCGGCCATCCGTCAGGTTCCGCTGGCGCAGCGCCCAGCCTTCCAGCACTAGCCGCGGGGGGCCTTGAAGGGCGCCTTCCGCGAAGAGTTCGTATCCCGTGGGCCAGGTTTCCATCTTTTGGAGAGCTTGGAATAGGGCCTGGACATCGGGCTCGGGCAGGACACCCTGGCGCGACAGGCTTTGCAGCGCGAAGTCGCGATAGGTCTGCGAGCGCAAATGTTCCGGGCGATAGCGAAGCATCATCACCTGCTCCCAGGCTTTGTACGCTGGGAGCAGTAAAGCGGTTCCAAAACATTTCGCGGCAGGGGAAGGTCAAAGCGCCAACTCAGTGCAGCCGGGCTTGGGTTTCCCCGATAAAGCCCACATAACGCACGATGAATTCCGCGCAGGCGCGGATGCGGTCTTTCACCTCGAGATGCCGGTGATCCGAGAAATTCTGGATGCGCCAATGATCGTCCCGGCGCTCGATGCCCCAGCCGCCGGCCAGGAGCTGATCGTGGCAGCGGGCCAGCCATAGATCGGCCAGTCGTGGGCGACGCTTCAGCACGGCTTCAACGTCCTCGACGGCAACCGAAGTTCGGTTCTCGGGAAAACCAAACTCCTTGAGCAGCCGGGCGGTGGACTTGTCCCCTTCGGCATACAGCTTCGGAACCTCGCTGATTTTTTCGGCGAGTTCCAGATTCATGCGCGCTCCTGTCAGATGCGAGGATCCGGCACGCCGCTGGCGTCCATGCGGGGGGGCTGCAGATTGTTGCGG
>DATKPL010000267.1:0-4005 GCA_035524155.1 Rhizomicrobium sp. | reverse complement strand
GCTTTCGGCGACATGGGCCACTTCATGGTTGAAGGCATAAAGCGCATGCAGATAGGGCCGAAGCCGCGCCGGCGCAAACAGGCTGGCAAGATAGCGGTCGGGGTCGGCTCCCCGCACCAGCCCCGCCAATTTCAAAGCAAGGACATTATCCATGACAACTCAAACAAAAGAACCGCCGGATCGCTCCGGCGGCTTTTTAAAATGCCCCCATCTGCCTTCCTCCGGGCAAGCCTTCGGAAGGCATCTTCCCCCGCCAGTCGCTTTGCGACGCGGGGGAAGAAAGCCTGTACCAAGCCTCAACTAGATGTGCGAGGCCGCGACCATGCAGAACAGCATGGGGATGGAAAGCAGGGTATTGATGCGGCTGAACTGGCCGGCGATCTTGGCCGCCGCCGCTTTCTCGGGCGCCCCCAGATTGGGAAACTTGCCGTCGATGTTCAGCGCCCTTTGCTGGTTGGGCCAGATCAGGAACCAGACATTGAACCACATGATTGTGCCCAGCCACATGCCGATACCGATCAGGAGGTAGCTCACATTGGTGAAGCCTTCCGTCGCGTCCAATGTGTAAGCCTGCACGATGTAATGGTTCATGCTGGCAAGGCCGATGCCGAAGATGATGGTCGACATCGCCGCCCAGCGGAACCACCACAAGGCCGCCGGCGTGATGAAGCGGCCGAGCGCTGGACGCAACTCTTCGGGTATCTTGGGCGTGGTGGGCGCCGAGACGAAATTGAAATACCAGAGCAGCCCGATCCACATCACGCCCGATGCGACATGCAGCCACCGCACCACAAAGGTCCAGAATGTGATGTCGAACATACCGCCCATCATGGCGTAGAGCGCCGCCAGCAGAAGCGCCAGCACGAAGCCCGCGATCACCACATTGCGCAGATTTCCCAAAAACGCGGCCATAAATCCTCCCCGATCCCGAGTCGGGAACTATTCTGCTCCTGCTGGGCTCGACCCCGCAAGCATGGCTCGAGACCAGCACGTCTTGGTCGAGGCCCCTCCTCCCCGCGCGTACGGAGCACGCTGGCGGGGGGGGCAGTGGTTTTAGCTGGCCCTTGAGGCCTGCGAGCAAAGGGCCAGCGGACCTTTGCAGGGCCGAATGCCCGCGAAGACCGGAGGGGAAATTTAAATCGTCAACCTGCGCGGGCGGGCGATATTCAGCCAGGCAATCACGATCAGCCTCGTCACCATCACCGCAGTGAAGAAAGAGGTGATGATGCCCACGCCCAAGGTGACGGCAAAGCCCTTCACCGAACCGGTGCCCAACTCGAACAGGATCAGCGAAGCGATCAGATGGGTCATGTTGGCGTCGATAATGGTGGCCATGGCGCGCCGGAAACCGGTATCGATCGACGCCAGCATGGAGCGGCCATTGCGCTGTTCTTCCCGGATGCGTTCATAGATCAAGACATTGGCATCGACCGCCATGCCCATGGTGAGCACGATGCCGGCAATGCCGGGCAAGGTGAGGGTGGCGCCGAAAGCGGTGAGGGCCGCCAACAGCAAGACCACGTTCAAGGTAAGCGCGATGTCGGCGAAGACGCCGAACAAACCGTAGCGCAGGATCATAAAGACAGCGACCATGAACAGGCCGCCAATGGCGGAATAGCGACCCGCTTTCACCGAATCCGCGCCCAGCTCGGCGCCCACCGTGCGTTCTTCCAGAATCTTCAGCGGTACCGGCAACGCGCCGGCCCGGAGCATGATGGCCAGGTTGTTGGCGGTCTGGGTGGTGAAATTGCCAGTGATCTGACCGGAACCACCCAGGATCGCTTCCTCGATATTGGGAGCGGAGATGACCTGCTTGTCCAGCACGATGGCAAAACGATGGCCCACATTGTCCTTGGTGACATTGCCGAACTCGCGCGCGCCCACGCTGTCGAAGCGGAAGGTCACCACCGGCTGGCCCGTGCGGCTGTCAAAGCTGGTGCCTGCATCCGTCAAGCGGTCGCCTGACACCATCACGCGCCGCTGCACGATGATGGGAGGCAACACCGCTTTGGAATTGCTATCGCTGACCTGTGGCAGGATTTCGTCGCCAATGGGCGGCACTTTCGCGGCCGGATCGGCTGTCTCGTCCACCAGCTGGAAGGTCATCTTGGCGGTTTTGCCTAGGATGGCTTTCAGCTGATCCGGGCTTTGCAGGCCCGGCACTTCGACCAGGATACGGTCCTCGCCCTGGCGGGTAATGCCGGGCTCGCGGGTGCCCAACGCGTCGATGCGGCGGCGCACCACTTCGATGGACTGGTCCAGGATCTGCTGCTTGGTCTGGGTCTTGTAGGCGTCCGTTATGTGCAAGGTGATTACGCCGCCACCCGGCTCGGCGATATCGTACTGCTTGGTGCCCCCGCCCAGGACCGAATTCGAGACGCTGGGATTGAGATTGGCGACCAGGGTCTTTGCTTCGTCGTAGCGGCCGGCATCGGTCACCCTGACGGTGACCGTATCGCCCTGCGCGCCCAGATCGGTGTAGCCGATATGCGCCTTGCGGAAGGCGCTGCGGATATCGGCGATGGTCGCCTCTTCCTTGTCCTTCTGCGCCTGGTCGTATTCGACCTCGAGCAGAAGGTAGGAGCCGCCTTGCAGGTCCAGCCCCAGACTCACGCTCGCGGTGGGCAGGAAGGACGGAAAGTGGTTGAGCAGCTTCTGTGGCAGCGCATTGGGAAGCGCGATCAGGATGCCCGCCAGAAGAATCAGCAGCGTGATGATACGGGTCCAGGGCGAAACTTGCAGCATTTTGAGGTCTAGTTCTTCTCTTCCGCCTGCGCCTTGGCGCGCACATCGCTCAGCGACGCCTTCAGCACCTTGACCTGCACATTGTCGGCGATCTCGACCAGAATTTCGGGATCCTCCTTGTCGGATGCCTTGACCACACGGCCGACGATGCCCGCCGTCACCACCGTGTCGCCACGGCGCAGATTGTCCACCTGCTCGCGCAGCTGCTTGGCGCGCTGCTGTTGCGGGCGCCAGAGAAGAAAGTAAAAGATCGCCAGCATGGGTACGATCAGCGTCAAGGTCTGAAACATCGGATCGGACATGTTCATGGGCGGAAATGCTTTCGGGGACGGCGGGCGGACTATAGCCGTGGCGGTCCTGTTTGCAACCGTGGGAAAACAAGGGCTTAGGGATGAAAAAACGCGTCAAATCTAGCCCCAAAGCGGAAGTCTCGCCGCTTTCGCGCGTGGCCGCGGCGCTCGACCGGCTGGCTCCGGCCGCCCTGCCCGAACGGCTCCCGGAAAAAGGCGACGCCTTTGTCTGGGAGCCGCATCTGGGCGCGCTCACGCCGGTCGCCCATGTCGCCAGCATCGAATTGCCGCTGCTCAAGGCGATCGAAAGCCAGCGCGACACGCTGATGGCCAACACGCGCCGTTTCGCCGACAGCCTTCCCGCCAACAATGCGCTTCTGTGGGGCGCGCGCGGCATGGGCAAGAGCTCGCTGGTCAAGGCTGTGCATCACGAACTCAATCGCGGCCGCAAATCCGCTTTGGTCCTGATCGAGGTCCACCGTGAGGACATTGCCAGCCTGCCCTTGCTGCTGAGGCTGCTGCGCGCCGGGAAGCGCCGCTATCTTCTGTTCTGCGACGATCTTTCCTTCGACAAGGACGACACCAGCTACAAATCGCTCAAGGCCGTGCTGGAAGGCGGCATCGAAGGCCGGCCCGACAATGTGCTGTTCTACGCCACATCCAACCGCCGTCATCTGATGCCACGCGACATGGTCGACAATGAGCGCGCCACCGCCATCAATCCCGGCGAGGCGGTCGAGGAAAAAGTCTCGCTCTCCGACCGTTTCGGACTCTGGCTGGGCTTCCACAATTGCAGCCAGGACGATTATCTGGCGATGATCGAGGCGTATGCCGGGAATTACGGCTTGAAGATCGCGCCCGAGGATTTGCGCGCCCGCGCGCTGGCCTGGGCAATGGGCCGCGGATCAAGGTCGGGCCGTGTCGCCTGGCAATTCATCCAAGATCTCGCAGGCGAACTCGGCCAGAAAAT
>DATKPL010000266.1:0-6704 GCA_035524155.1 Rhizomicrobium sp. | reverse complement strand
GGTTGTAGGTGGGAAGCAATGCCGGAAACACGGGAAAACTCCTTCTTCAGCCTGTTGAAATTGAGCCGGGGGTTATCCGCTTTCTATGGCGCTTTTACTACCCCCGCGCCGGGGCGAGCAGCCTTGATGCAGGGCGGCCAGCACCAAACCTTTGAATTTGCGCTTAAATCCAGGGCGACGCGGGAACGAGCGCGCGCGAGCTTGGCTTCAATTGCGGCGAACGCCGCGCAAGCCGTCCCTCGAGGATGGAGAGGCAGCCCCAAATGAAGCCGGCGACCACGAGAAGCCCATCGAGTGGCGTCATTGCACTGCCTTCCGTCCTTCTTGAACGGAAAGACACGGGGCTTTCCGGCGGGACGAAAGGTTCAACACCGAGGGTGACAGGAGGTTCCGCAACCGGGAGGCGCTGCCCGCGATCAGGCACAAAAAAACCCGGGGACGATGCCCCTCACCCCCGGGCTGCTAGTCAACCATTTCAAGCGTGTCTCTCAGGATTGCCCCCAAGAAACGGGTTCCATCGTACACAGGCCTTTTGCATTTGATAGAGCGTGTTTGTCGCTTTCTGTCTCAGGGAATCATGTGGACAAGGCTTGGGCAGGCCCTCTCCAAGCCTTGTTAGTTGGCCTTGCTGAGATACGATATCTTGTATCCCCCGGGGTCGGGGCGAGAGAGGGAGCCATCGCCATGAACCAAATGAACTGGTCCGATGATCGGGTTGAGCAGCTCAAAACATTGTGGACGGAAGGGCTTTCCGCCAGCCAGATCGCCCGCGCCCTGGGCGGCGTAACCCGCAATGCAGTGATCGGCAAGGTGCATCGCCTGGGCCTGGCCGGCCGGGCCAGCCCGTCCCGCGCCGAGCGGCCGCGCGTTTCGGTGCCCAAGGCGCCTTCGATGCGCACCCATGTCCCGCCGCCGCCGGTGGTCGAGGAAGACCCCCTGCAGCTGGCGGACGGCAATTTCGCCACCGTGCTTACCATCTCCGACCGCATGTGCCGCTGGCCGATCGGTGATCCCGCCGCCACCGAATTTCATTTCTGCGGCCGCGCCCCCAAAGCAGGCTCGCCCTATTGCGAGGCGCATGCGCGCAAGGCCTATCAGCCGCAGCAGCAGAAGCGGGACAAGGACAAGGGCCGCATGGCGTCGTAAAGACGCCGGGCGCTGGCGCAAATTTCATTCAGCCGCTTCAACCGCGCGCGATCGCGTGATGAAGACAGGGCGTGGGGCAGCTGATGGCGCGACATTGCAGCGGCTTGAGCAGGCGCCAGATTGCGGGGCTGCTTGCGGGCGCGATCCTCTTGCCCGCGAGGCGCGCCCGGGCGGCGCAGTCCATCGACCAGACCGACTATGTGAAACTGGGCGGCATCGAGCAATGGATCAGCATCAAGGGCGATAACACCGCCAATCCGGTTCTGCTGGTGGTCCATGGCGGACCCGCCGATGTGCAATGGCCCAATGCCGCCAAATATGTGCCCTGGCAGAAAGACTTTACTGTCGTCCAATGGGACCAGCGCGGCGCGGGCCATACTTTCGGCCATAGCGGCGGTGTGAACACGCCGGACGTCAATCTGGACCGCATCGTCAAGGACGGCATCGAGCTGGCGGAATATCTGATCCGCGACCGCAAAAAGAAGAAGATCATCCTCTTGGGCCATTCCTGGGGTTCGATGGTGGGCGCGCTGATGGCGTCGCGCCGGCCGGAGCTTTTCGCCGCCTATGTCGGCACCGGCCAGGTGGAAAGCTGGGCCTTTGATGTGAAGAGCCAGTTCGACACCATCCTGGCCCATGCCCGCGCCGTAAACGACACCGCCACGATCCAGGAACTGGAGGCCATCGGCACGCCGGATCCCAGCAACACGCACCAATATTTCACCTTCAGCCGCAATTTCCGCTCGCTTTGGGCGAAGCCGGACCAGGACTGGCTGGCCCATCTGCGCGCGCAGGCCGCGAGTTTGAAAGGCACCAAGGATTTCGAGGACGACCAGAACGGCCAGCTTTTCACCGATCCATTGGTCCTGCCCGACCAGGTGAAGACGGATCTCTCGCTTGCGGCGGGGCATATCGGCACCGACGTCTTCATCATCCAGGGCGCGGACGACGTGATCACGCCTTTTGCCGGCGCCAAGGATTATTTCGACAAACTCAACGCGCCGCACAAGGAATTCATCGCCCTTGCCGATGCCGGCCATTTCGCCTTCATGACCAGCGATGCCTTCCTGCCCGCGCTTACGGGCAAGGTGCGGCCCGCGGCCATCGCCGGGGGCGCTTGACCGGACTTATCCGGCGGCGCGTAATCCTCCGATGCGGCACCCGCGAGGATGATGTTCCATGACGGTTTATGACTATTCCGCCCAGCGGCTGGACGGGCACGAGGAAAGCCTTTCCGATTACCGCGGCCGGGTGCTTCTGATCGTCAACACTGCCAGCCAATGTGGATTCACGCCGCAATATGCCGGGCTTGAGTCACTCTACGAGAGGCTTCATGGCGGCGGGCTCGCCATTCTGGGCTTTCCCTGCAACCAGTTCGACGGCCAGGAGCCCGGCAGCGAAGCCGAGATCGGCCAGTTCTGCCTCAAGAATTACGGCGTGACCTTTCCCATGTTCGCCAAGATCGAGGTCAATGGCGAGCGCGCGCATCCGCTCTACAAATACCTGAAGGACGCCAAGCCGGGATTGCTGGGCACCGAGGCGATCAAATGGAATTTCACCAAATTCCTGATCGACCGGAACGGCGAACCGGTGGCGCGCTATGCGCCGCAGGTGAAGCCGGACGAACTGGAAGCGCCGATCAGGAAGCTGCTTTGACGGCGCCGGTGGCGTTTTCGTCGAGTGAATAGCCAGCGGAACGCACCGTGCGGATGGGATCGTTGACGCCCTCGATGTTGAGCGCTTTCCTCAGGCGGCCCACATGCACATCCACGGTGCGGGCCTCCACATACACGTCCGAGCCCCAGACCGCATCCAGCAATTGCTCGCGCGAGAAGACCCGGCCGGGATGCTGGATCAGATGGTCGAGCAGCTTGTATTCCGTCGGTCCCAGATGCACTTCGACGCCGGCCCGGCGCACCCGATGCGCGGCGCGGTCCATCTCGATATCGCCCACGCTCACCACATCCTCGGCCAGGCTGGGGCGAATGCGGCGCAAGACCGCGCGCAGCCGTGCCAGAAGCTCGGTCATCGAGAAGGGCTTGGTGAGATAATCGTCGGCCCCGGTATCCAGGCCGCGGATGCGGTCGCTTTCCTCGCCCCGCGCCGTCAGCATGATGATGGGGACGTTGCGGGTTTCCTGGCGGCCACGCAGGCGGCGGCAGACTTCGATGCCGGAGAGTTGCGGCAGCATCCAGTCCAGCAGCACCAGGTCGGGCCGTTCCTCGGCCGCGACCAGAAGCGCTTCCTCGCCGTCCTGGGCTTCCAGCACGCGATAACCTTCTCGCTCCAGATTGTAGCGCAGCAACGTCACCAGCGCGCTTTCGTCTTCGGCGATCAGGATGGTGGGCTTGGTCATCAGTGCTTGGCCTCGCCCGTCTTGGCAAAGGGAACCGACGTCTCGCTGGTGATGTCGGCCTTGGGCCGGTTGGCCGCCAAATGGTCCGCGCGCACCATGTGATAGACGACTTCGGCGATATTGGTGGCATGGTCGCCGGAACGCTCGATATTCTTGGCGACGAAGAGAAGATGGGTGCAAAGCCCGATCGTGCGGGGGTCTTCCATCATGTAAGTGAGAAGTTCGCGGAACAGGCTGTTGTAGATTTCGTCGATCTCGTCGTCCTGATTCCATACCGCTTCGGCCAATTCGGCGTTGCGGCTGGAATAGGCGTCGAGCACCTGCTTCAACTGGCCCAACGCCACGCGGCCCATGCGGGCCAGTGACTGGGTCAGCCGGATGGGCGGCTCGCGGTTGAGCACCAAAGCGCGCTTGGCGATATTCTTGGCCAGATCGCCGATGCGCTCGAGTTCCGCGGCGGTCTTGATCGCGGCCAGGGTTTCGCGCAGATCCACCGCCATGGGCTGGCGCAGCGCAAGCAATTTGAGCGCGCGGTCCTCGATTTCCTGCTGGATGGCGTCGATGCGGGCATCGCCCCCCACCGCGCTTTCCGCTGCGCCGGAATCCCTGCGGGCGATCGCCTCGATGGCCGAGGCGAATTGCGCCTCCGCTAAGCCGCCCATCTGGGCCACTAGGGCGGACAGGCTCTCCAGCTGCTCGGTGAAAGCCTTCACGGTGTGATCGGTCATGCGTCGCTCGGATTCGTCTTTTGTCCCGCCCGGAATAGGGACGTTCGGCCAACTCTATGCGACGTTTTTATAACACTTCCGTGACAGCGGCAGGGAGCGGGCTTTTGGGGGCGATTTCTCCGGGGGCGACTGGCAGGAAGACGGTAAAGGTCGAGCCTTCGCCGGGCTTGCTTTCGATGGAAAGCCGGCCCTGATGGCGGCTCACGATATGCTTGACGATGGCAAGGCCGAGGCCAGTGCCCCCCCTTTCCCGGCTGCGCTTTACGTCCACCCGGTAGAAGCGTTCGGTCAACCGGGGCACGGCCGTGGCCGGGATCCCCTCCCCGTCGTCCCTGACCGAAGCATAAAGCTGCCCGTCCCCCTCGGTGGACATGTCGAGCTGGATCCAGACATTGCCGCCCTCGCGGCCATATTTGATGGCGTTGTGGACCAGGTTCTGAAACAGCTGGATCAGCTCGTCGCGGTCGCCGATCACCTGGGGCAGATTGGCCCGGGCAGTAATACTCGTCTTGATCCGGTCGGCGCGCGACAAAGGCTCGAGCGCCGCCACCGCCTCGCGCACCACCCCTTCCAGCGAGACCCGCCCGCTGGGCGGCACATGCTCGTTCAATTCGATGCGGGTGAGGGAAAGAAGGTCGTCGATCAGCCTTCGCATGCGCGCGGTCTGCGCGCCCATGATATCCAGGAAATTCTCGCGCACCGCCTCGTCGTCCTTGGCATGCCCGCGCAAGGTATCAATGAAGCCCGACACCGCCGCGAGCGGCGTACGCAGTTCGTGGCTGGCGTTGGCCACGAAATCCGCCCGCATCTGCTCGCTGCGCCGGATGGCAGTCAGGTCATGCAGCACCAGCACGATCACGATCGGCGCCACGCTCACCCTGGCGCAATAGGCCTCGTAATGGCGCTCGATCGGCACCGGCAAGGTGAACTGCGCGGTGGCTGGCTCGCCGTCCGCCATGGTCTGGGCGATGGCGTTCAACGCCTCGGGATTGCGCAAGACCGCGCTGATGGATTTGCGCTCGACCGACGGCCCCACCACGCCGCGCATGGATTCGTTCACGAACAGGACCTTGGAGCTTTCATCCAGAAGCATCACGGGCACCGGCATCTGCGCCAGCACCTTGCGCACCACCGGCGAGAGGATCGCCACATCCGGGTCCTCGGCCTTGGGGGTGCGCGGCAAAAGCAACGGCGACTGGGGCACGACAAAGCGCACGATCACGGCGGCGGCCACGATCAGGAGCAACAGGCCCCCGACCGCGGCGGGACCCAACCACCACCACAGAGCGCCTGCCAAAGCCATCCCCAACGCAATGGTCCAGAGCCGGCGGCGCAACAGATCCAACAGAGGCGTCATGATTCGCCTGCTTCGTGCCTCACAAACTATAACTCCGTTTGCGAACGATTTTTGTCACTGATGTGATCAAGCGCTCAGGTTGAAATTTTGCAATCGGCATCTTGTACGCAAAGGCGCGGCAGGATGCTCAATCCCACGCCGGACGGCCGCGATCCTTCTTGATCCGTCCACGGCGCGTCTTGGTGTCGGTCCTGCGCGCCCTGCTGGCCCGGCTGGGCTTGGTGGCGAGCCGCGGCTTGGGTGGACGGCTGGCCGCCAGCACCAGCTCGGCCAGCCTGGCGCGGGCATCGGCGCGGTTTCGCGCCTGTTCGCGGAAACGCTGGGCCGTGATGGTGAGAGCGCCCGTGGCATCCAGCCGGGAATCAGACAACGCCAGAAGCCGCGCCTTGACCGGTTCAGGCAGGCTTGCGCTTTTTCCCACGTCGAAACGCAGCTTCACCGCGCTCGCCACCTTGTTGACATTCTGGCCGCCGGGGCCGGAAGCCCGGACAAAGCTTTCCTCAAGCTCCGCCTCGGGGATGATGAGCCCACGCCTTATGAATAAGCCGCTCATAAGACGGAGCCTTTAGCCCGGGCGGGGGAGCTTGTATAGCTGTGTTCCATGAGCACACACGGCTTCGACCCCAACCGGCTCCAGCGCCTTCACGACGTGATCGCGCGCAACTATGTGGAAAGCGGCGCCATCCCAGGCTCCCTGATCATGATCTGGCGCGAAGGCGGGCTGGCATGGCTCAGCATGTCGGGCGTGACCGACATCGCCAGCCGGGCGCCCATGCGCGAGGACGCCATCTTCCGCATTTTCTCCATGACCAAGCCCATCACGGCGGTGGCGCTTCTGATGCTGATGGAAGAGGGCAAGATCGCGCTGGACGATCCGGTGTCACGCTTCCTCCCCGGCTTCGCCGATCTGGGGATTTATGCGGGCGGCCTTTTGGGCAGCTTCGTCACCACGCCCAGCCCCAGACCGATGAAGGTGGTGGACCTTCTGCGCCATACTTCGGGCCTCACCTATGGCATCCTCAACCGCACGAGCTTGGACGCCGCTTATCGCAAGCTCAAAGTGGCCGAGCCCGGCATGGAAGGCGGCATGAAGGGCCTGATCGGCACTTTGGAGAAG
>DATKPL010000265.1:0-3352 GCA_035524155.1 Rhizomicrobium sp. | reverse complement strand
TCGAGATGGCGCGCGGAAGGCGTTCCTGCTCGACCAGGAAGGGCAGCAGCGACTGGCCGGAGGGCCCGGCGAAACCGCGCGCCGCGCCAAACAGGATCAGCACCAGATAGAAGAACAGCGCGCGATGGGGCACGAATAGCGTGAGGATAAGAAACAGCGCCGAGCACAGCGCCTCAAGCCCGGCCGCCAGGGCATAGATGCGGCGCTGGTTGAAGCGGTCGGTGAGTTCGCCCGCCGGCAAGGTGCAAAGGAACATGGGCACGAACTGGCAGAGCCCGACCAGGCCCAGCGCCAGAGGCGTGCGCACCATGTCGTAGATCTGCCAGCCGATCGCCACCGACTGCACCTGCATGGCGCAGGTAGAGGTAAAACGCGACGCGACGAACAGTGACAGATCGCGGCGGCGGTAGATGGTGGGCGGAATATCGCTAATCTTTTGGCCCCCCACTGTCTCTTTCGCGCACGCGCTCAGAGACATCTCCCCCCGTCAGCGGCTTTGCCGCACGGGGGGAGAAATTCTGGACCAAGACGCTCTTCCCTGTTGTTTAAGCCAATTTCGGCTCAAGCTTCTTGCAGGCGTCGATCAGGCCTTTGACCGAATCCGCGGACTTGGTCAGCGCGGCTTTTTCTTCCGCCGTCAGCTCCAGTTCGACGACGCGCTCCACGCCCTTCTCGCCGATCACGGTGGGCACGCCCACATAGAGATCCTTCATCCCATAGGGGCCGTTCAAGTAAGCCGCGCAAGGCAGGATGCGCTTCTGGTCCTTGAGATAGGATTCCGCCATCGCCACACCCGCTGTCGCCGGCGCGTAATAGGCCGAACCGGTCTTGAGCAGGGCCACGATCTCGGCACCGCCGTCACGGGTGCGCTGGATGATCTGGTCCAGTTTTTCCTGCTTGATCCAACCCATCTTGACGAGTTCGGGCAGGGGAATGCCGGCGACGGTCGAGAAGCGCGGCATCGGCACCATCGTGTCGCCATGGCCACCCAGCACAAAGGCCGAAACGTCTTCGACCGAGACGTTCATCTCTTCGGCCAGGAAGAAACGGAAGCGCGCGCTGTCGAGCACACCCGCCATGCCCACCACCTTGTTGTGCGGCAGGCCGGAGAACTGGCGCAGCGCCCACACCATCGCATCCAGCGGATTGGTGATGCAGACCACGAACGCGTCCGGCGCATTGGCCTTGATGCCTTCGCCCACCGACGCCATCACTTTGAGGTTGATGCCCAGAAGATCGTCGCGGCTCATGCCGGGCTTTCTCGGCACGCCGGCGGTGACGATTACCACATCGGCGCCCTTGATGTCGGCGTAGCTGTTGGTGCCCTTGAGCTTGGCGTTGAAGCCATCGATCGGACCGGCCTGGGACAGATCCAGGCTCTTGCCCTGCGGCAGGCCTTCGGCGATGTCGAACATCACCACATCGCCCAGTTCCTTGAGCGCGACCAGGTGGGCGAGCGTGCCGCCAATTTGTCCGCCGCCGATCAAGGCGATTTTCTTGCGCGCCATGGGAAGGTCCTTTGCTGATGGAAAACCGGGCCGCTACCTAGCCTTTGGAGGGCCGGGGGGCAAGATGACAGAGTGAGCCACGACCGCGGAGCGGACCGTTTTGAGTGGCGAACGCCGCGAGTTTAAGCGAGCGGCTGCGCGGCGGTTTTGCAAAAAGAAAAGGCCGGGCGAACAAACCGCCCGGCCTTTCTTTATTTACGAAAGACGATCGTTAGATCGCTTCCTTGAGCTCCTTGGAGGCGCGGAACGCGACCTTCTTGGAGGCCTTGATCTTGATCGCCTCGCCGGTGGCGGGATTGCGGCCCATGCGCGGACCGCGCTTGCGCACGACGAGGATGCCCAGGCCATTCAAGCGAATGCGGGCGCCTTTCTTGAGATGCTTGGTGATCAGACCGATCGTGTCTTCCAGCATCGCGTTGGCGCTCTTCTGCGACAGCTCATGCTTTTCGGCGAGCTGGCTGGCGAGCTGGCGGGTGGAAACGGTTTCGGTCTTGGGTTTGGCAGAAGCGGTAGCCATGGGAGTTTCCCTCTTAACGAATCAACGATAGGCCCAGTTTTACGGGTTTTCTTGTGTCCGCAAGTGGGGAGACAGCAAAAAAGCCCCGAAAATCGGGGCTTTCTGCATTTTCCGTGGGATAGTATCAAAAAGCCCCATTTTTTGGGGCTTTCTCAAGCCTTCAGCTATTGGCTTCCGGGCCGGCATTCTCGGCGCGCTCGGAGATGCGGGCGGATTTGCCGGTGCGGCCGCGCAGATAATAGAGCTTGGCGCGACGTACTTTGCCCTTCCTCACCACGGTGACGGAATCGACCAGCGGCGAATAAATCGGGAAAACGCGTTCCACGCCTTCGCCATACGAGACTTTGCGCACCGTGAAGGCCTCGTTCAAGCCGGCGCCCTGGCGGGCGATGCAGACGCCTTCGAAGGCCTGGAGGCGTTCGCGGGTCTTGTTCTGCTTGGTCTTTTCGTCATAGGTGACGTCCACCACCTTGACGTTGACCTTGAGCGTGTCGCCGGGACGGAACGCGGGCAGCGGCTTGCTGCGGACAGCCTTCATCTGCTCGGCTTCGAGCGTCTGCAAAAGGTTCATCGGGGCGGTCTCCGTACGGCGGTCTGAATTGTGAGCCGGGGCGTATAGCCTAGCCCTTACCCTTTTCATAGAGGGTCCAGAGATCGGGGCGGCGGGCCTTGGTCAGGGCCTCGGCCTGGACACGCCGCCACTTTGAAATTTCCTTGTGATTTCCGCTGGTTAGAATATCCGGGATAGGGGTTCCCTCGAAGTCCTGCGGCCGGGTGAAATGCGGATATTCCAGCAGATGGCCGGCAAAGCTTTCTTCCTCGGTCGAGGCCTGGTCGCCCAGAACGCCGGGTATCAGCCGGACCGCGGCCTCGATCAAGGCCATGGCGGCGATCTCGCCCCCTGCCAGCACGAAATCGCCCAGTGAGATTTCCTCGATCGCACGGGCGGCAATCACGCGCTGATCCAACCCTTCGAACCGGCCACAGAGCAGAACCGCGCCGGGACCCGCCGCCAGCTCGCGCACGCGGGCCTGGGTAAGGCGCATGCCGCGCGGACTGAGATAGATCAAGGGACGCCTGTTTTGCGTGACCGCATCGATGGCCGCAGACGCCACATCGGCCCGCATCACCATGCCAGGACCGCCGCCGGCGGGCGTGTCGTCCACGGTGCGATGCTTGCCCAGGCCGTGCTCGCGGATGTCGCGAATCTCCAGCGACCAGAGATTGTTCGCCAGCGCCTTGCCCAGCAGTGAAACGCCCAAGGGGCCCGGAAACATCTCTGGGAAAAGAGTCAGAACCGTCGCTTGCCAATTTGACATCAGTTTTG
>DATKPL010000264.1:0-14089 GCA_035524155.1 Rhizomicrobium sp. | reverse complement strand
CCCTGCGTCTCTGGAGCTTCCGCGCACGTCCTTTGCCGGCCTAGCCCCATATGAAATGGGGTGTCGCCCTCGCGCTTGCCGCCGGCCTTGTCGCGGCTGTCTGGCTGATCTGGGCGATCGGCTTCGGTGCGGTGATCGCCTCGGTGGCCCGCGCCGGATTTGGCGGCCTGGCGCTTCTGTGTCTTTACGCGCTTGGCGTGTTTGTGGTGCTGGCGGCGGCCTGGATATTCCTGTTGCCGCGGGACCAGCGCCGTGGCCTGAAGGATTTCTACCTTGCGCGGCTGGTGCGGGATTCCATCGCCGAGATTTCACCTTTTTCGCCGGTCGGCGGCATGGTGGCTGCGGCCCGGCTGATGGTGCTGCACGGCATGAGCGCGGGCTATGCCGCAGCCTCGACCGCGGCCGACGCCACCACCGAAGCAATGGCGCAGGCGGCGTTTCTGGCATTCGGCATTCTTCTGGGCATCGCGCATTTCCGCCATCTTGGAGCGGCCGGCCCGCTGATTGACGCGATAATTGTGACCTTGATCCTGGCGGTGCCGGGGATCGCAGCATTGATCCTGCTGCAGAAGAAGGGTGCAGACTTTGCCGAGCGCATCGCCGCGCGCTTCTTTGGCGAGATCAAAAGCGGCGCCAGCTTCCGCGAAGCCATTCATGCTCTTTATGATGCACCCGGGCGGCTGGCCGCGTCTTCGGCGCTGCATCTGGCGGCCTGGATCGGTTCCGGCGGCGGCACGTTCATCGCGTTCCGCCTGATCGGCGGAAAGATCAGCCTGACCGACGCGCTGGCGCTGGAAGCCCTGTTATGTACCCTGCGCTCGGTCGCGGTGTTCGTGCCGGCCGCGCTGGGCGTGCAGGAAGCGGGTTACGCGTTGCTGGCGCCCTTGTTCGGGCTTCCAGCGGAAATGGGACTGGCAGTGTCATTGCTGAAACGGGCGCGGGAGATCGTGATCGGCGTGCCGTCGTTGCTCTATTGGCAAAGCGTGGAGGCGCGTGCGGCGCTGCGCAGCGGTGCCGCGTCATGAGCGATACGGTTCTGGTCACGGGCGCTTCGGGCTTTGTCGGCGCGGCGGTGGCGCGCAAGGCGCTGGAGCACGGCTTCAAGGTGCGCGTCTTGATGCGGCCCACAGCCTCGCGTGCCAATATCGCGGGGCTCGATGTCGAGGTGGTGAGCGGGGACATGCGTGATACCCGTTCGATGCGTGACGCCCTTGGGGGCGCACGCTATCTGTTCCATGTCGCCGCCGATTACCGGCTTTGGGCGCGCGATCCCATGGAGATCGCCCGCAACAATCTGGAAGGCGCCAAGGCCACCATGCAGGCCGCCCTCGAGGCCCAAGTGGAGCGCGTGGTCTATACCTCGTCGGTCGCTGCGCTCAAGCCCGGCAAAGGCGAAGCGGTGGATGAGACTTCGCGCCATAGCGAACGGAGCGCCATTGGCGTCTATAAGAAGAGCAAATTGCTGGCCGAGCGTGAAGTCGAGCGCATGATCGCGGAGGAGAAGCTTCCCGCCGTGATCGTGGCGCCATCCACGCCTATCGGCCCGCGCGATATCAAGCCCACGCCCACCGGGCGCATCATCGTCGAAGCGGCGCGCGGCGGGATGCCTGCGTTCGTAAATACGGGCCTCAATCTGGTGCATGTGGACGATGTGGCGGAAGGCCATTTCCTGGCATTGGAGCGGGGTAAAATCGGCGAGAATTACATCCTGGGCGGCGAGGATGTGGGCCTGGCGCAGATGCTGGCCGATATCGCGGCCCTGGCGGGGCGCAAACCGCCGCGCATCAAGCTGCCGCTGGCGCCGTTATTCCCCCTAGCCTTTGCTGCCGAGGCGGTGGCGCGCATCACCGGCAAGGAGCCGTTTCTCACTGCCGATGCGCTGCGCATGTCGCGCCATCTGATGTATTTCTCCTCCGCCAAGGCCGAGCGCGAATTGGGCTATACCGCGCGTCCTTATCGCGAGGGATTGAAAGACGCCCATGCCTGGTTTGCTGCGAACGGATATTTCCGATGATCGCGAGCATCCTGTTCGGCTTCCTGCCGCTTCTGATCTGGCTTTATCTTCTTGTCGGCCATCGCTTCTTCTGGCTGTTGCGCGAGCGCGATACGCTGCCGGTCCCCGAGCCGGAGCATTGGCCTTCCGTCGTTGCGGTGGTCCCCGCACGCAATGAGGAAGACGTGATCGGCGAATGTCTCGCGAGTCTTCTCGCCCAGGATTATCCGGGCGGGTTGCGGGTGATCCTGGTGGACGACCAGTCCGAAGACCGCACATCCCATATTGCCCATGCCTTCGGTGATCCGCGCCTTACGGTGCTGAAAGGCGACCAGCGCCCTGCCGGCTGGACCGGCAAGCTTTGGGCGATGAGCCAGGGTGTTGCCGCCGCTGGCGCGCCGGAATTCTTCTGGTTTACCGATGCCGACATCGCTCACAGTCCCGACAATCTCCGGCATCTGGTCGCGCGCGCCAAGGACGGAAAGCGTTCGCTGGTTTCCCTGATGGCGCGGCTCAATTGCCATTCCGCCGCCGAGCATTTCCTGATTCCGGCCTTTGTGTTCTTTTTCGACATGCTGTTTCCGTTCGGCGCTGTGAACGATCCCAAAAGCAAAGTCGCGGCAGCGGCGGGCGGCTGCATGCTGGCCAGGCGCAGTGCGCTGGAAGCGGCAGGCGGACTGGAGGTCATTCGCAGAAACATCATCGACGACTGCGCGCTGGCCAGGATCATGAAAACGCAAGGCCCGATCTGGCTGGGCCTGACGGACCGTTCGGCATCGCTTCGGCCTTATCCGCATCTGGCCGATATCCGCAAGATGGTGGCGCGCTCGGCTTTTGCCCAACTGGATTATTCGCCGCTTCTGCTGTTGGGCACCCTGGTCGGGCTTTTCATCGTCTATGTCGCCCCCGTATTGGGCGCGCTCTTCGCCATGTATTATGTGCAGCTTGCCGCCTATCTGGCCTGGGCGATCATGGCTATGATGTTTATGCCGATGCTGCGCTTCTATCGCCTCTCGCCTTTCTGGGGCCTGCTTCTGCCTCTGATCGGCGCGTTCTATGCCGCTTTCACCTTGGATTCCGCGCTCCAGTATTGGGGCGGCAAAGGCGGCATGTGGAAAGGTCGTGCTCAAGCTGCCGGAGGCGGAGCATGAGCGACGCCATGGCACTGCAGTCAGGCAAAGACCATCACGGCGAGAATTTTCCTGTCGCGTCTTTTCTGATCACGCGCGAAGCCCGCGCGCCGGTATTGGCGTTTTACCGTTTCGCCCGCTTCGCCGACGACATCGCCGATCACGCCACCGCCGCGCCCGCCGACAAGCTCAGGCTTCTGGAAGAGATGCGCCAAAGCCTGGTGGGTGAGGGCAGCGCGTCGCCCGAGGCCATCGCGCTGCGCCGGGTTCTCCTGGAGCGCGATCTCAGCGACCAGCATGCGCTTGATCTGCTGGAAGCCTTTCGCCGCGATGTCACCAAATTGCGTTATCGCGACTGGGACGAGCTGATGGAATATTGCCGCTATTCCGCCATGCCGGTGGGCCGCTTCGTCCTGGATGTGCATGGCGAAAGCCGCGACACCTGGCCCGCCAATGATGCTCTTTGCGCGGCCTTGCAGATCATCAATCATCTGCAGGATTGCGCCAAGGATTACCGCAATCTCGACCGGGTCTATATCCCTGAGGACGCGCTTGCCGCGAAGGGCCTGGATGTGACGGCTCTAGCCGAGGCGAAAGCCGGCGCCGCGCTCAAAAGCGTGATCGCGGGCCTGGCGGCGCGAAACGGCCTGCTTCTTGAGCAATCCGGTCCCTTCGCCCGGCAAATTCGGGACGGGAGGCTTGCCTTGGAGGTCGATCTCATTAAAACCCTCGCCGACGATCTGAATAAGATGCTCGGAAGCCGCGACCCTTTGAGCGAAAATGTCCATCATTCCAAGGCGCGTGTGGCGGGGCTGTTCGTGGCCCGGCTGCCTTTCTTCCTTTTGTCGCGCGTGAGGCGTGGCACCAGATGAGCAAGATCACCCCGGCGTCCCAGGCCGCCGCCGTGCAGAAGAAAGCCGTAGGCAGTTCTTTCTATCTCGCCATGCGGCTGATGCCCAAGCGCGAGCGCGACGCGATGTTCGCGATCTATGCCTTTTGCCGCCGGGTGGACGATATTGCCGATGACGGGCTCGGCACGCGCGCCGAGCGCCATGAAAGGCTGGAAGCCTGGCGCTATGACCTGGAAACGCTTTATGACGGCCAAAAGCCGCAACGCGTGGCCTTCCTGGCGCCGGCGGTGGCGCAATTCGGCCTGCGCAAGCAGGATTTCCTCACCGTCCTGGACGGGATGGACATGGATGTGGCCGAAGATATCGTGGCGCCGGACCTTGCCACGCTTGATCTTTATTGCGAACGGGTGGCGAGCGCGGTGGGCCGGCTTTCGATCAAGGTGTTCGGCATGGACGAGGGGCCGGGCTTCGAACTCGCCCATCATCTGGGCCGGGCCCTGCAGCTCACCAATATCCTGCGCGACATCGACGAAGACGCCAGCATCGGCAGATTGTATCTGCCACGGGAATATCTTTTCGCTGCTGGGTTCAAATCGCTCGATCCTCGTATGGTGATATTCGATCCCCGGGTGGATGGCGTTTGCCGCGCGGTCGCGGCGCTGGCGCATGATCATTATGAGCAGGCCGACGCCATCCTGGCCAGGAAGCCCAAAGGCCGGATCGCCACGCCGCGCCTGATGGGCGCGGTCTATAGCGAGATCCTGAAAGCCACCGAGGCGCAAGGCTTTGCGCCGCCCCGCAAACGCATATCGCTGTCGCGCGGCAAGCTGTTGTCGCTGTTGTTGCGCGTAGGCTTTGGCTGAAGCATGGCTTCGCTTCCGCTTGAGTCCGGAAACCGCCGCCGCGCCTTTGTGATCGGGGCCGGCATCGCCGGTCTGGCGGCCGCCACGCGCTTGGCCGGACAGGGTGTGGCTGTCACCTTGTACGAAGCAGCCGGCCAGGCGGGCGGCCGCTGCCGGTCCTATTACGACCCGGCACTGGATCAGACCATCGATAACGGCAATCACCTTGTATTATCCGGCAACAAGGCGGTGCATCGATACCTCAGGCGCATCGGACCCAATGGAAGATTGGCCGGGCCTGGCCGCGCCTATTTTCCTTTCACCGATCTCAAGAGCGGCGCGCGCTGGCTGCTCAAATTGAATCGCAGTCCGCTGCCGTGGTGGATCACGGCGCGGAGCCGCCGCGTGCCCGGCACCGGCGCGCGCGATTATCTGCCCTATGCAAGGCTGATGTTCGCCGGCCGCAAAGCTCGCATTGCCGATGTGGTGCCGACCACGGGCCTGGTGTGGGACCGGCTGATGCGGCCTTTCCTGCTGGCCGCACTCAACACCGATCCCGAGACCGCGTCGGCGCAACTGGCCGGCCAGGTCATCCGCGAGACCTTGGCCCGCGGCGGCCATGCCTGCCGGCCTCGCATCGCCACGCCCAATTTATCGTCCGTGTTCATCGATCCCGCCTTGTCTTTTCTGGAGCGCAACGGCGCCAAGGTGGAAATGGGAAAGCGATTGCGCACTCTGGTGTTCGGCGCGCATGCGGTGCTGGCGCTGGAATTCCCCGACATGACGGTGCCCTTGAATGACAAGGACATGGTGATCCTGGCCGTGCCGCCTTTTGTCGCCAAGGAATTTTTGCCCCAACTCAGCACTCCCACCGAATTCCGCTCCATCGTCAACGGGCATTTCAATTTTCCCGCGCCCAAGGGTGCGCCGACCATCCTGGGCGTGATCGGCGGGACGGCGGAATGGATATTCTCGTTCGAGGACCGCATCTCGGTCACCGTCTCCGGCGCCGATGCGATCGTCGACCGCGACCGCGAAGAGCTGGCCAAGCTGTTATGGCGAGACGTATGCGCGGCGCTGCGCATTTCCGATGAGCTGCCGCGTTGGCAGATCGTGAAGGAAAAGCGCGCTACCTTTGCCGCCACGCCGGAACAGGACATGAAACGGCCGGGCACCAAAACCGCATGCCGCAACCTGTTTCTGGCGGGCGACTGGACCGACACCGCGCTGCCCGCGACCCTGGAAGGGGCGATCCGCTCGGGCGAGGCCGCGGCTTCTTTGGCGCTCAAGCGTCTGGCTTTATAGTCCGCGCTATGAACCTGCTTGCCCCCAACGATTTCGCCGAAGTGGAAGCGGCCATCCGCGCCGCCACTGACGCGATTTTGGCCCAACAGCGGCCGGATGGTCATTGGGTCTATGAGCTGGAGGCCGACGCCACCATTCCGGCGGAATATGTGCTCCTGACCCATTATCTGGGCGAGGCGCCCAACCAGGAGCTGGAACGCAAGATCGGCGTCTACCTGCGCCGCATCCAGGGTGCGCATGGCGGCTGGTCGCTCTATCGCGACGGCGCGCTCGACCTTTCGGCCACGGTGAAGGCCTATTTCGCGCTCAAGATGATCGGCGACGACATCGATGCGCCCCACATGGCGCGGGCGCGAGAAGAAATCCGCAAGCGCGGCGGCGCCATCAAGACCAATGTCTTCACCCGCATCCAGTTGGCCCTTTATGGCGAAACGTCCTGGGCCGACATTCCCACCATGCCGGTGGAGCTGATCCTGGTGCCGCGTTGGTTTCCCATCCAGCTTTCCAAGATGAGCTATTGGGCGCGCACGGTGATTGTGCCGCTCTTAGTGCTGACCGCGAAGAAGCCTCTCGCGCGCAACCTGCGCGGCATCCAAGTCCGCGAATTGTTCGTGCCTGGTGTGCCGGCGGCATCGCCCCGCGCGCCGCACCAGAAGGCGAGCTGGTCGGCCTTTTTCACTGCGCTGGATTGGTGCCTGAAGCGCTTCGATCCGTTCTGGCCAAAGAAACTGCGCACCTATGCCATCGACACATGCCGCGCCTGGGTCACGGAACGGCTGAATGGCGAAGACGGTTTGGGCGCGATCTATCCCGCCATGGCCAACAGCGTGATGATGCTCGACCTTCTGGGCTATCCGCCCGATCATCCCGACCGTGCCACAGCCCGCCGTTCGGTGGAAAAGCTTTTGGTGGTGAAGGACGAAGAAGCTTATTGCCAGCCCTGCGTCTCGCCGGTGTGGGACACGGCGCTGGTGGCGCATGCCCTTCTTGAGACAAAAGACGAGCGCGCCGGACATGCCGTGGCCCGCGGGCTGGATTGGCTGAAGGCGCTGCAGGTGCTGGAGGTGAAAGGCGATTGGGCGGACGAAAAGCCTCATGTGCGTCCCGGCGGTTGGGCTTTTCAATACCGCAACGACCATTATCCCGATCTGGACGACACCGCCGTGGTGGTGATGGCGCTGGACCGCGCCGCCAAGACGGGTGTGGCTACCGATTGTGATGCCGCCATCGCGCGCGGTGCCGAATGGGTGGAAGGACTTCAGAGCCGGGATGGCGGCTGGGGCGCCTTCGATGCCGACAACAGCTATTATTATTTGAACAACATCCCCTTTGCCGATCACGGCGCCTTGCTCGATCCGCCTACCGAGGACGTCTCCGGCCGCTGCGTGGGCATGATCGCGCAACTGGGCGGCGACGAGCTGCGGCTGAAGGCGGGCGTGGAGTATCTGCGCCGGACCCAGATGAAGGACGGCTCCTGGTTCGGCCGTTGGGGTGTCAATTATGTCTATGGCACCTGGTCGGCGCTGGCGGGATTGAACGCAGCGGGGCTTGGGTCGGACGATCGCACCATGCGCCATGCCGCCGACTGGTTGATCCAGATTCAGAATCCCGATGGCGGCTGGGGCGAGAATTGCGACAGCTACAGGCTGGATTACAAAGGCTATGAGCCCGCGCCTTCGACCGCGTCACAGACGGCCTGGGCGCTGTTGGGCCTGATGGCGGCGGGGCAGGTGGATCATCCCGCGGTGGCGCGCGGCGTCGCCTTTCTCAAGCGCACCCAGGACGACGACGGGCTTTGGAGCCAGCCGCATTACACCGGCGGCGGCTTCCCGCGCGTCTTTTATCTCAATTATCACGGCTATCCAAAATTCTTCCCGCTTTGGGCGTTGGCGCGCTACCGCAACCTCAAACTGGGCAATTCCGCCCGTGTTGAGGTCGGCCTTTGACCATCCTCGCCGTCACCGGCCTCAAGCGCGAAGCCGAGATTGTGGGTGTTGCAGGCGTGATTGCGATGACGGGCGGTGGTGACAGCGTCTCGCTGCGGCAGAAACTCGACGCGCTGCATGGCGATATTAAGGGTGTGATCTCTGTGGGCCTGGCTGGCGGGCTCTCACCGCTGCTTAAAGTTGGCGAAGTCGTAATCGCTGATCAGGTGATCCAGGACCGGGAAACCTGGCGTTGTTCAGATGCGTGGCGTGTTGCGCTGGCTGCGAAACTGGTAGGCGCGCATCAGGGTTCTGTCGCCGCCAGCAACACGATCCTGGAAAACGCAAAGGCGAAAGCCGCGCTTTACGAAGATACGGGTGCTTTGGCCGCGGACATGGAAAGCGCTGTTGCGGGGCGTTTTGCCGCCGCGCGCCATCTGCCCTTCGCGGTGCTGCGAGTGGTTTCCGACGATGCCGCCCATGCGCTGCCGCCAGCGGCGCTGGTGGCGATGAAGCCCGATGGCGGCATCGCACTGAGCCGCGTGCTGGGCTCGCTGCTGCGTCATCCCTTGCAGGTGGGCGGCCTGATCCGCACCGCGCGCGCCTCGAACAAGGCGTTCAAGGAACTACTCCGCTGCGCGAACCTCTGCGGTGTCGGATTTTCCTGCCCGGATCTCTGACATCTTCTTCTCGACATGGCGGGAAAAGACGAATTCCGCCGGCCGCTGGCGCGACAGGTCGATATCGGGCGCCATCGGGCCTTCGGTCTTCACGCCCCTGAACATCAGCGGCACCGATTTCAGCGGGTGCTTGATCGCGTCGGTGGCGGCGGTGCCTTCGAAGCCGCAATGCACCATGCAGTTGGCGCATTTCTCATACTTGCCGACGCCATATTTCTCCCACTCGGTGCCTTCCATCAGCTCCTTGAAGGTCTTCACATAACCTTCGCCCAGAAGGTAACAGGGCTTCTGCCAGCCGAAGACGGTGTAGAGCGGCATGGACCAGGGCGTGCATTCATAGGTCTGGTTGCCCGCCAGGAAGTCCATGAACAGCGGCGAGTTGGTGAATTCCCAGTTCTTGCCGCCATTGCCGCGCGACAGGATCTCACGGAACATCTTTTTGGTGCGCTCGCGGTTGAGGAAGTGCTGCTGGTCGGGCGCGCGCTCATAGGCATAGCCGGGCGAGACCGTGATGCCGTCCACGCCCATCGCCATCATCGCGTCGAAGAATCTGGCGGTGCGCTCGGGATCGGCGCCGTCGAACAGGGTGCAGTTGATCTGGGTGCGGAAGCCGCGTTCCTTGGCCAGCTTGATCGCCGCCACGGCCTTGTCATAGACGCCGTCCAGGCAGACCGACTTGTCGTGCATCTCCCGGTCGCCATCGAGATGGATCGACCAGGTGAAATTGGGGTCGGGCTTGTACTGATCGATCTTCTTCGACAGCAAAAGCGCGTTGGTGCAAAGGATCACGAACTTGTCGCGCTCCAGGAAGCCCTGGACGATCTTGGGCATGTCGCGATGGAGCAGGGGTTCGCCGCCGGCGATCGACACGGCGGGCGCGCCGCTCTCGTCGATCGCGCTCATGCATTGCTCGACCGACAGACGCTGGTTCAGAATCTCGTCGGGATAGTCGATCTTGCCGCAGCCGGCGCATTCCAGGTTGCAGCGGAACAGCGGTTCCAGCATCAGCACCAGCGGATATTTTCCGCCGGACAAATGCTTCTTCATCACATAGGCGCCGATCTTGGCGGCCTGGCGCAGCGGCAGACCCATATCAAGCCCTCAATTCGGCCGGCAGGCGGAACTCGATATGTTCCTTCTTGCCGTCCATCTGTTCAACGTCAACGTCTTCGATTTCGGAAAGTGCCTCGATCACATGGCGCACCAGTTCCTCGGGCGCGCTGGCGCCGGCGGTCAGTCCCACCACATTCTTGCCGCGCACCCAATCGGCCTTCAGCTCGCTGCCGTCGGCGATCAGATAGGATGGCACGCCTTCCTCGATGCCGATCTCGCGCAGGCGGTTGGAGTTGGACGAGTTCTTCGCCCCCACCACCAGGATCACATCCGCTACCTTGGCCAATTCGCGCACCGAGGTCTGGCGGTTCTGGGTGGCGTAGCAGATGTCGCTGGTCTCCGGTCCCACGATGTCGCTGAAGCGTTTCTTGAGCGCGACGATGATGCCCTTGGTGTCGTCGATCGAAAGCGTGGTCTGGGTGATGTAGGCGACGGGACGATCGGGCGGGATCGGCAGCATTTCGACATCGGCTTCCGACTGCACCAGATGCACCGGCGCGCCCACCTGGCCCATGGTGCCTTCCACTTCGGGATGCCCCGCATGGCCGATCAGGATCAGGGTGCGGCCCTGACCGACATAACGCTTGCCCTGATTGTGCACTTTGGAAACCAGCGGGCAGGTCGCGTCCAGCACCGGCAATCCACGCGATTGCGCGGTCTTGACCACCGATTGCGGCACGCCATGGGCGGAGAACACCGTCACCGCGCCTTCGGGCACTTCGTCCAGTTCTTCGACAAAGCGTGCGCCCTTGCTCTTCAGCGCGTCCACCACATGGCGGTTATGGACGATCTCGTGGCGCACATAGACGGGCTGGCCGAATTTATCGAGCGCCTTTTCCACGATCTCGATGGCGCGCACCACCCCGGCACAAAAGCCGCGCGGCTGGGCAAGAATGACTCGCATATTTCTTCCTTTGCGGCCGATCCCCCAAGGAAGATCAAGGGGGATCACGGGAGATCATGGGGAGATAAGACCTAACCCCTGCCAAGCCAAGAGAGTTTCCCGCATCACCCCCCTGAAAACAACCCTATGGGTTGCAGGGCCGGAACCCCTGTTTTTGTGGATGTCCAAACCGCCATATTGGCCCCCCGGGGCGAGGGGATAATTTCGTTGCCTTTTAAGCCTCTCCTGGACCAGATGTCGCATCGCAGGCTTAGGGGTGGAATTGCCAGCCCTGGACCGGGCATGCATGGGGGATATGCACATCGTCAAAGACGTGAACAAGACCGACCTGCCGCGCGCCATTGCGGCCTCCGCCCAGGCCGTCGATTCGGTGTTGGAACAGGTGCTGCCGAAGCCCCATGGCCCCCAGGCCCGGGTCCAGGAGGCAATGCGTTACGCCACCTTCGCGGGCGGCAAGCGGATCCGGCCGTTCCTGGTGCTGCATTCCGCGCGTCTGTTCGGCGTGGACGATGCGCGTGCGTTGCGCGTCGGCGCGGCCATCGAGACGCTGCACACCTATTCGCTGGTGCATGACGATCTGCCCTGCATGGACGATGACGATCTCAGGCGCGGACGCCCCACCACGCATATCGCGTTTGACGAAATGACGGCCGTGCTGGCGGGTGACGCGCTCCTCACCATCGCGTTCGAGATTCTGGCAGACGCCGCCACCCATCCCGATCCACAGGCGCGCGTGAATTTGATCGCGCGATTGGCCGAAGCGGCGGGACATGACGGCATGATCGGCGGCCAGATCATCGACATGCTGGCGGCGGAAAGTTTCGGCCTGGACGATGTGCGCAACCTGCAACGGCTCAAGACCGGACAATTGTTCGAATTCTCCTGCGAAGCGGGACCGATCCTGGGCAACGCTTCGGCCGAAGACCGTCGGCGCCTGCGCGATTATGCGCGCGAGATGGGCCTGGTGTTCCAGATCACTGACGATTTGCTGGACGTGACCTCGACGGCGGAAAAGACCGGCAAGGCCGTGGGCAAGGATGCCGATATGGGCAAGGCCACGCTGGTGACGCTTTTGGGCGTGGACGGCGCGCGTGCCGAAGCCGAAAAGCGGGCCAAGGCGGCCATCGCCGCGCTCGGGCCGCATGCCGCCCGCTCGCTGGAATTGTCGGGGCTGCCCCTGTTCCTGCTGGACCGGGAAGCCTGAGGATTCCGCAGGCCGAAATTTTGCCAGGATCGGTGGGCATAATCGCCGTCTCGCGCGTTCTACGCGTTAAGACTTGTATATTGACGAGGTATTTCATGGTTGACCGTCTCTGGCGCCTCTGGCCAGCGCTCTCGTTGGCGCTACTGGTTCTTGTCCAGGGTGCACCTGCGCGCGCGCAGCAGTCCGATCCGGCGGCTGCCACCATCCAGACTTTCTATGATGCGCTGGTCGCCAGCATGAAATCCGGCGGCACCGCCAAGAGCCGTTACGAGAAGCTCAAACCGGCCGTCGACCAAGCCTTCGACATTTCCGGCATGACGGCGCTGGCAGTGGGACCGACCTGGTCGTCGATCGCGCCTGCTGACCAGAAGGCGCTGATCGAGGCGTTCGATCGCATGACCATCGCCAATTATGCCCGTAATTTCGACTCCTACAGCGGCGAGAAATTCACCGTCGATCCCCAGGTGATCGAGCGCGGATCGGACAAACTGGTCAAGACCACGCTCAAGCCCGCCAGCGGCGACGCCATTCCTTTCAACTATCGCATGCGCCAGGTGGAAGGCGGCTGGAAGATCGAAGACATCTACCTAAACGGCAATATCAGCCAGCTCGCGCAAAAACGCTCGGATTTTGGGGCTACCTTGCAGGCTTCCGGTCCCGAAGGGTTGGCCAAGAAAATCAACGCGCTTGCCGATCAAACGCTTGGTTGATCCCCCCTCCGCCCTTCGCAACTTTGCCGTGGTGCTCGGCTGACGCCAGCGCCCACGGCGTTGCTACGGGCACCTCCCCCACCAGCATGCTTCGCATGCGCGGGGGAGGCAGGTCCCGACTAAGACGCGCCAGTTTCTCGCGAAACAGTCGCGGAGGGGTTAAAAATCAGATCAACTTTTCGTGAGCCTGCTGATGATCTGGCGGTGGCGGCCCCAGCAACGCCGGGCTCACGAAAAGCGTCGTCACCAGGGTCCAGAACAGCGAGATCATCAAAAGCTCGCCCATGCTGGCGGTGCCGGGGTGGCGCGAGAGCCAGAGCGTGCCGAAGCCCGATGCAGTGGTGGCGGCGCTGAAGATCACCGCGCGTGTCAGGCTCGATTGCAGGAAATTATGGGCGCCCGCGCGCCAAGCGATCACGAAATAGATGTTGAAGGCGACGCCGATGCCCAGAAGCAGGGGCAGGGCGATGATATTGGCGAAGTTGAGTTCAAGCCCGATCACCACACAGGTTCCGACCGTCAACAAGCCGGCCAGGATCAACGGACCCAAGGTCATCGCCACATCTGAGACGCGGCGCAGAACGACCGCCAGCAATACCAGGATCGCGAAGAAGGAAAGAATGCCGGCTTCGACAAAGGCGCCCACGATGGTGCGTCCGGATTCGCGGATCGAGATAGGTGCGCCGGTCGCGCCCGGTGCGACTTTCAGCACTGCGTCGCTGAAGTCCGACAGGACTTGCGGATCGTTGCTGGTGTTCTTGGGGAAGACCTGGATGCGGGCCGTGCCATTGGGCGCAATCCATTCCCGTTTCATTGCCGCCGGCAGCGTCTCCAGGCTCACACGGGTAGGCGAAAGCGAATCCGACAATTGCTTCAGCATGGTCTTGAGGCCGGGCACCACTGCCTCGTTGGCGCGGTCGCGATTGGCCTTGGGCCCATTGGCCAGCGCGTCCAGTGCCGCAGCAAGGGTGCGGGCATGGACCGATGGTAGATCGCCGACGCTGTCCGCGGCCTGTTTGAGCTTGCCGGCGGTGACCTTGAAGCTTGCCACCAGATCGGGATCGCTCGGCGGCGGCTTGACGTCGAATGGATTGACGGTCGGGTCCAGAAGATTGTCGGCATCCGAAATCAACGCCAACTTCTGGTCCTGATCCTGTGGCACGAAGCTCGACACGGTGAGCACCTGGGCCACGCTGGGTAGCTTGGAAAGTCGCGCCGCCAATTGATCGGCTTGGGCAACCGAAGGCGCCAGCACATTGATGGTATTGGGTGAGGTTTCGGGATTGCCCATCAGATCGAACAGGGTCGATACCGATTCCACTTTAGGGCTGCGCAGATCGAGCGGATTGGAGTCGAAGCGTAGGAACAAGGTAAGCACGAGGCAGATCGCGCCGCTCGCCGCGGCGATGCGCAGAATAATGATCCGGTTGCG